>CAZNAA010000001.1:81262-238413 GCA_964571255.1 uncultured Gammaproteobacteria bacterium | reverse complement strand
AGAAAAGAAAATACTCACTTCAACTAAACAAAATCTTTTGGATCTAGAAAAAAGACAACGAGACGAATTACATAAAGAAATAGAAACTACGCATGAAGTACTTGATATCAAAATTAATGACTTTCGAGAAGAAGTAAATATAAAGTTTGATAGAGTATTTCAAGTCTTAGATACATTAGTTAGTGAGATGGAAACAGCGAGGGAAGATAGAGAACTAAGAGTAGCTCACGATCAACATATAGTACAAATGCTTCACATGCATGAGAAAAGAATTACGAAGCTAGAACAGACAATTTCTCCTTAAACATGAACCGTTACGAAGAAATCAAAGCAAATAGAAAATCAATCATTATTAATAACTTTATTGGAGGTATTGCCTGGGCAGTGGGGAGTACACTGGGAATAACAATAATGCTAGCACTTATTGGATTTGTCGTTGGAAAAATTAATCTTATTCCAGTCATTGGTAACTGGGCATCTGAAGTGACTCAGATTGTCATTCAGAAAAATCCAGAGTTGGAAAAATAATTCTTGACACAAGATATGAAGAAGAGTAAAGTACAGACAAGATGATGAACGCAATTCGAACAACCACAACAACTACTTCCTAAGGGAGGTATTTGTCGTGGTTGACAAGTAGCCTCCAGCAAGGGAGGCTTTTTTTATGGAAATAATAAAACTTATTACAAACACTGAAAGGAACTTTAGATCTCTCCATCCCGTATATCCTGATGCCACTGGAAATCTATATCCTGACATCTTGCAAGTTCCATCAAAAAATGCACCCATTTCATCATTTGATGAAGCAAAGAAACGTTCTGATGAAAGAGGCAAAAGAAGAAGGAAAAAGTTGAAAGGCAGGAAAGTCATCTCTTTAAATGAAGATAAAACTCTGATATAGTCACAAAGAATATGCAAGAAAATAATACTCACTTAGAATCAATCCGCCACTCTACAGCACACCTGCTTGCAGCAGCGCTTCTCAAGATCTGGCCTGATACCAAACTCACCATCGGACCTGCGATTGAAACGGGATTTTATTACGATATTGATCCAGTCAAATCTATAACTGAGGATGATCTCCTCTTGCTTGAAGAAAAGATGAAAGAGATTCTTCCCTCGTGGACGTCTTTTACCCATCGAGAAGTAAGTGAAGAAGAAGCAAAGACGTTTTATAAAGATAATCCTTATAAAAGAGAACTGATTGACGAGATTGTTTCAAAAGAAGAAGTAATTACTTTTTATAAAGCAGGAGATTTTGAAGATTTGTGCCGTGGTGGACATGCAGAAAATCCTGCAAAGGAAATTGGAGCATTTAAGCTTCTTTTTCTTGCTGGTGCCTATTGGAAAGGGGACGAGAAAAACAAAATGTTAACCAGAATTTATGGAACTGCATTTGAAACAAAAGAAGAACTCGAGAAATATCTCCTTCTTTTAGAAGAAGGGAAAAAGCGAGATCATAAAAAATTAGGAAAAGAGCTAGGTCTTTTTATTTTTTCAGAGACGGTTGGCAAAGGACTTCCACTCTGGACTCCTAAGGGTTCAACTGTTCGTCGAATTCTTGAAAGATATATCGTTGATGAGGAGATTAAGAGAGGATACTTACATGTCTATACTCCAGACATTGCTAATCTTGCTCTCTATGAAAAATCCGGTCATTATCCTTACTACAAAGACACGATGTATGCTCCAATCACCATTGATGAGGAAGAATATATGCTTCGTCCTATGACGTGTCCGCATCATTTTGAGCTTTATCTTTCAGAAAAGCATAGCTATCGTGAACTTCCCATACGGTATGCAGAACTTGCTCAACTCTACCGATATGAGAAATCCGGTGAGCTCATGGGACTTCTGAGAGTTCGAACCTTTAGCTTAGCTGATGCTCATATCATTTGTCGAAAAGAGCAAGCAGAAAGTGAAATTGAAGGAGTACTCGACTTAATTGAAGAAGTAGCACGAGTATTAGGTCTTCAAAAGGGAGAAAATTATATTTATCGTTTATCTCTTGGAGACAGAACGGACGAAAAAAAATACTTTAAAGATGATACTTCTTGGGAATTTTCCGAAGATATTCTTCGTCAAGTACTCATCAGAAGAGAAGCTCCTTATTATGAAGCTGCGGGAGAAGCGGCTTTCTATGGACCCAAAATTGATATTCAAATGAAAAACGTGAATGGCAAAGAAGATACTGCCTTTACCGTGCAGTATGATTTTGTCATGCCAAAACGATTCAATCTCTCCTATATCAATGAAGAAGGGCAAGAAGAACAACCTGTGGTGATTCACCGATCATCCATTGGAGCCATCGAGAGAGTGATGGCCTTTATCATTGAATTCTATGCTGGAGCTTTTCCTTTATGGCTTGCCCCTGTACAAATTGCCCTTCTTCCAATCGCTGATAGACATATCCCATACGCTCAAGAAGTAGCCAAAAAGCTGCGAGAAGTAGGAGTGCGAGTCGAAATAGATGACAGGTCAGAACGTCTTCAAGCCAAAATTCGTGATCACACTTTACAAAAAGTGCCCTTTATGGGTATAATAGGGGATAGTGAAATGCAAGAGAGTACTCTTGCTATCCGAACTCGAGAAGGCGAAGACCAAGGGAAACTATCTCTTGCTGAGTTTATTCAAAGAGTAACTGATCACATTGATAAGAAGAAATAAGACTCACGACATACGAAAAGACTTTAGAATCAATGAGCGTATCTATTCCGATACGCTTCGTGTTATTGACGCAGAAGGAAAGCAGATTGGTGTTATCTCCAAAAGAGAAGCACTAGAACTAGCTAAAAGCCAGGGATTAGATCTCGTAGAGATTGCTCCTCAAGCTAAACCACCAGTTGCGAAAGTAATTGATTTTAATAAATTCTTGTATAACGAAGAGAAGAAAAAGAGAGAAGAAAAGAGAAATGCGAAAGTGTCTGAGACCAAAGAAATCCGACTTGGTCCGCTCATGTCTGATAATGATTTACAGAACATGTCCAGACGCTCTCGAGAATTTCTCGATGCAGGGGATAAAGTACGTTTAGTTGTTAAATTTAGAGGACGACAGATCATTCATCCTGAATTTGGATATGAGGTAATAAAAAAACTCATCAAATCAGTTGAGGATATTTCAAAAGTTGATCGCGAACCTCATTTAGAAGGAAAACAATTAATCGCCTTACTTTCTGTAGAAAGGAAGAAAAAAAATGCCGAAACTGAAAATCAACAAAGCAGCTAAAAAAAGATTTAAAATAACTAAAACTGGAAAAGTGATGCACGGACATCAATATACTAGTCATCATAAGTTAATCAAATCAAAAAGACGTCAAAGACGTCAAAAAGAGCCAGGACAATTGGTTGGAGCTTTTGCAAAACGAATTAAGAAAATTTTAGGAAAAGCATAATATGGCACGCGTAAAAAGAGGCGTCGTATCTCGACGCAAACATAATAAACTTTTGGCCTTAACTAAAGGATACGTAGGAACAAAAAGTAGACTGATTAAAACTGCACATGAAGCAACACTTCATGCTGGAGCGTATGCTTATCATGGTCGAAAACTTCGAAAGCGAGATTTCCGTGCTCTATGGATCACGAGAATTGGTGAAGCAGTAAAACTCCAAGATCTTTCATATAGTGTATTCATTAATAAAATGAAAAAGGGAAATGTACTTATTGATCGAAAGATTATGTCTGATCTTATCGTGAACCATCCACAAGCCTTCAAATCAGTAGTTGACTCAGTAAAAAGTCTTTGATAATATCATTTTTATGACACAAACAAGTCGATTCTTTTATTTTTACTTTGCTTCCCTAACCGGGAGGTTTGCTGCTGTCTAAGGCGCTAAAGTAAAAATAGACAGAAAAGTACACCTCCCAAACGGGAGGTTTTTTTATGGAGAAAAACATATGCCAGTAGAAATTTGGGGAGGACCCTGCAGTATCGATCATAACAATCTAGCAGAAATTGACCAAATTGGCCAATTAGTGCTTCCTGATGGATCACCAGCTGTAGTTGGCACTCGAGTTGTGGGCTACAAGTCCCGCACCGAGCTAAATCCGACTAGGAAAGGTATGGGCGTAGATTATGAAGTCGTCGATAGAGCAGATGAGGACGGGGAAATTGGTGAGGATCCTCAAAGTGTTTTATGGAGTAGAGATATCATCAGACAAACTGGTATGGATATAGCAACAGAAGTTATGCTTCCAAACATTCAGCTGGCCTATTTTGCACGTGATCCTCAAACCTTCAGAGGACGAGTGATGCCATGGAATCCATCTGTCATGGGACTTGGACCACAAATCCGTTCTATGGCGCGATGGGCGAGAAGAATCGATGCAGTTGCATTAGGAATCAAAAATCCCAAAGATTTAGGAGCAACTATTACGGGAATTCATAATACTAAAGCTCCAGAAGCACATTCCCTTGGCAAAGTATGGGGAGGACTGGGTACATATACTGAGGGTGTTCTTCCTGAGGGAAAACTTGCTTTTATTCAACGGGGAGTAAATGTTGGAAGTACAGAAAGAGGTCAATACAGAAATGTTCCTGTTCACACTGTTGCAATGGGAATACGTGAAAACTTTCCTAAGGCAAAAGTCCTTTTTGATCCAAGCCACACATATGGCCCACAAATGAGAGATCACATTCATCAAGGAACTCTAGAGGCGATGAAGATAAGAACAAGAAGTGGAAGATACCTGTATGACGGAGCTCTTATAGAAGTAGGCACATCCGAAACAGATACTGCACAACATATTACTGTTCCAGAGCTAGGAGACCTGATACATGATATTCATAAAATACGTCCAATCAGAAAACGAGAAGGAAATCCACATGTTTTCTATATGAATACAAATAAACAAGAAAAAGTTGCATAAAAGGAGGAGAAATATGAAAGATAGAGACGGCGCATTATCACCAGAAGATTATAGAGAAATTAAAAAAAGACAAAAAAATAATGCTGCCAAAGAATTACTAGCAAACACAAATAAAGTCATGATAATCAGAACACCAGACTATGAGGGTGTTATGCTAGAAGGAGATGCAGGTGCTGATTACCCTATTCCTGACAGAGACGATACAGGCAGGATAGTAGGTCCTGGCATGACAATGGCTGATTTAATTGCACAATTTCATTCAGGAAATGGAGGAGAACAAAAAACAGTCGGAAAATCACATACATTTTATGACAACTAAGGTACATATTATTGGAGGAACTGGGCAAATGGGAGGATGGGTAAAAACCTATCTATCTTCTCATAGCTATAAAGTTACTATAAGTAACGAGAAAGAGAAGAATGAAGATGGAATAAAAAGTTGTGATATTCTTATTCTCTCTGTTCCTATTGAAGTAGCTCCAACTGTTACTAAACAAGTTCTTCCTCTTTTGAAAAAAGAGACCACTATTATCGATCTTTCATCCCTTATGTCTTTAAATGAGAAAACCCTTAAAGACTCTACTCATCCTAGTACCTTTATTCATTTTCTTTTTGGACCAAGTGTTGGTGGGATCCAAAATCAACACGTGGTAATTAATACGATTAAGGAAAGTGAAGCATTAAAAGAACTTATTGCCCTTTTCTCCTCAGATGGGGCACAACTTCATACACTTTCAACCAAAGATCATGATTATATGATGGCTCATATTCAAGCTCTGACTCACTTCTCAAATTTAGTACTTGCTCACTCACTTGAGTCAAATCTTCATACTCTTATTCCTGAACTCACCACTCCAACCTATCTTAACCAAATTTCAGTTGTACTTCGAGTTATTAGTAATAACTCACCAGAACTATTAGCCAATATCCAACTCCTTAATCCGTATACACAATCAGTTTTGTCACAACACGTATCAACCCAACAAGATATTCTTACACTTATTGAGAAAAAGAATCTTTCAGAACTGACAGAGAAATATGAGGAGCTAAAAAACACTGTTACTCCTCAAAAGACGAAAGAGACAGAAGAACGAATAGAAACTTCTATTCTGCCCATTGAGATAAAAGAGATTGCCTACCTTGGGCCTGAAGGAACTTTTTCTCATCAAGCCGCAAAACAAGTAGCAGAAAATGCTCAGCTAGTTCCTTCTAAAACAATCAGAGATATTTTTGAATCGGTTGCCAAAAAAGAGGTTGCCTATGGCATTGTTCCTGCAGAGAATACCACCGAAGGAACCATTCGAGAAACCTTAGATTATCTGACAAAATATCCTGTTTTATCCCTTTACTCACATACGCTTTCTATTCATCAAAATCTTTTAACAGAGGAAACAAAACTGGAGGAAATCACAACGGTTATTTCTCACCCTCAAGGAATTGCGCAATGCCAGGAGTGGTTAAAAGAGAACCTATCTCATGCTGAACTACGATTCGCAAAAAGTACTGTTTCTGATATCGAAATAGAAAGAAAAACCAAAGGAACTGCGTTTATCTGTAGCTCACTCGTATCTGAGATTTATGATCTTCCTATTTTAAAAAATGAAATTGAAGATAGTAAAGAAAATATTACTAAGTTTTATGTTATTACACATAAAGATCAAAAATCCCCTGTTCAATCAGAACGAACCCTTTTATTCTTAAGTATCTTTAATCGGGTAGGGGTCTTAAAAGATATTCTTTCAGTGATTGCTTCCCAAAACATTAACTTAAATAAGATTGAATCTCGTCCCAGTCAGGAAAAAGCCTGGGACTATTACTTTTTTATTGAAATTCAGATCAGAAGAGACGATTTGCGCCTTGAAACCATGAAATCTCTCTTGAAATTGTTCTGTCCTGAGATTAAGATACTAGGAAGTGTATAACGTATGAATGATCTAAACTCTTTACGGAAAAAAATTGATATAATTGATAAAGAATTACTTCTTCTTTTTGAAAAAAGAGTAGAAGTAATGAAAGAGGTTGGGGAAGTAAAGAAGGAATTGGGCAGACCTATTCGAGATTTACAAAGAGAAGAGGAAAAAATAAGATCGCTTCTTTCCCAAACCTCTCTTCCTGAAGAAGTAGTGAAGCGGATTTGGACTGTATTTTTTGAAAGTTCAGAGGAAATTGAAAAATGACAAAATATATTTATTTTAATAACAAATTTGTTCCAGAAGATGAAGCAAAAGTTTCTGTCAAAACCCATGCTCTCCAATATGGAACTGGAGTGTTTGAAGGTATCAGAGCCTACTACAATGAAGAAGAAAAAGCACTTTACGCTTTCCGCCTTCTTGATCATTTCAGAAGGTTTCAACTGTCTTGCAAAACCATTTTTATAAAACCCTCCCACACTCCTGAAGAGTTTAGTGAGATAACTGTTGAGCTACTTAAGAAAAATTTTGAAGCTAGTGACATTTATATCAGACCATTTGCCTATAAATCAGAAGAAACAGTCAGTAGTTTTGATTTGTCTACCCTTAAAGATGGATTTTCTATCTATACCATCTCTATGGGAAGATACTTAAATACCAAAGGGATTAAAGCCAATATCTCGTCCTGGAAAAGAATTAATGATAATGCTATTCCACCCCGTGCCAAAATTACTGGATCGTATATCAACACTGCTCTTGCCAAGACAGAATCAACACTCAATGGCTATGATGAGGCAATCTTTACTGATGAAGCAGGGCATGTGGTTGAAGGAAGTGCAGAAAATCTTTTCATCATTAAAGGAAACTCACTTATCACACCTCCTGTGTCTGACGATATTCTTCAAGGCATTACCAGACAAACCATGATAACACTGGTCAGAGATCATACTGACCTTGCAATCGTTGAGCGAAGCATTGGAAGAACTGAACTTTACCAAGCAGATGAAATTTTTCTAGTTGGAACAGGTGCCGAAGTTGCACCAGTTATTGAAATTGATAAAAGAGTAGTAGGAGAAGGGGAGATAGGGAAGTATACAAAAAAACTAAAAGACTTATATTTCGATTTAGTACATGGAAAACTCACTCAGTACAGTGAGTGGTGTACAAAAATCACTCCTTAATAATGGAACAAACACTACTTCAAATTAAACAAGCAGCACTTCCTCTTATCCTTGAAGCTCAAACAAAAGACGATCTGGAAGAAATTTATCTCCAATTTTTTGGGAGAAGTGGACAATTAACAGTTGCTTTAAAAGAAATTTCAAAACTTCCTAAAGATGAGAGACCTAAAATGGGCCTCCTCGTTAACGAAGTTAAAAATGCTTTAGAGGATGCTATTGAAGAAGCAAAAAAACATCTTCATCTTGAAGAAAAGAAAAAAATCTCAACAGCTGATATTACTGATCCCGGAGTAAAACCTCCTCTTGGCCACTTACACTTAATCTCCCAAGCTATTTCAGATATTACCCATATTTTTGAAAAGATTGGATTCACCAAAGTTCGCTATCCTGAAGTGGAGTGGGACTGGTATGCCTTTGAAGGATTGAATTTTCCAGAGAACCATCCAGCCAGGGACGATTGGGAAACATTTTTTATTGACGAAACACCACATAAGGAGTATGGCCCTATGCTGCTTACTCCCCATACATCTAGCGGACAAATCAGAGAACTGCTAAAAGGTGAATTACCAATCAAAATGTTAAATATTGCTAAAACCTATAGACGCCAGTCAGACGTTTCTCATACAGCAATGTTTCACCAGTTTGAAACACTCTGTGTTGGAAAAAATATTTCTATTGCAGATTTGAAAGGAACACTAGAATATTTTGCCAAGTCCTATTTTGGAGAGAGTAGAACCACAAGAATTAGACCGTATCATTTCCAATTTACAGAACCATCATTTGAAGTAGATATCTCTTGTGGAGTTTGTAATGGAAAAGGGAAACTGGTAAATGGAGAAACCTGTAGATTATGCAAACAGGGATGGCTTGAGCTAGGAGGAGCTGGAGTGGTACATCCTAATGTATTGAGAAATTGTGGAGTAGATCCTGATATTTATACAGGGTTTGCTTCAGGATTTGGAGTAGAGCGAGTCCTTATGATGAAGGAAGGAATTGAAATTGATGATTTACGATTATTGTATTCAAACAATTTAGAATTCTTGCAACAATTTTAATTATGGATATTAAACTACTTGATTCACATTTAAGAAAATTCCTAAAAACTGATGCTACTGCTCGAGAGATTGCCGAGAAACTTTCTCTAACCAGTACCTCTATTGAGAGAGTCCATCCATTTGGGAATACTGATTTTGTACTGGATATTGAGATCACAACCAATCGAGTAGATATGGCTAGTGCAATGGGCATTGCCAGAGAAGCAGGTGCAGTTCTTCCTTCATTTGGATTCTCTGCCGAATTTACTCCTCCATCTTTCTCTAAAGGGAAAGAGGGAAGTGAGACACTTCTTCAAATTGAAAATGATGACAGTCTTGTTTCACGAATCTGTGCTGTGGTATGTGAAGTAGAGATTAAAGAGTCTCCACAACATATTAAAGATAGCTTAGAGGCCAGTGGGATTAGAAGTCTTAATAATGTTATTGATATGACAAATTACGTGATGCGAAGTATTGGTCATCCAACTCACGTATTTGACTATGATAGATTACAAACAGGAAAACTTCTCATCCGTCCTGCAAAAAAAGGAGAAACCATTGAGACACTCGATGGTAAGAAATATTCACTTGAGGAAGGGGATATTATTGCAGAGGACGGTACAGGACGAATTGTTGATCTTCTTGGGATTATGGGGCTACAAAATAGCGTCGTTACGGAGAAGACCAAACGAATAGTTTTCTTTATCGATACGTGTAATCCTCATAAGATTCGAAAAACATCTATGCGACTGGGGATACGAACAGAAGCTGCTCAATTAAACGAAAAAGGCATTGATCCAGAACTTGCCATGGATGCGTTACTTTTTGGAGTATCAGTTCTTAAGGAGACAGCAGATGCTAAAGTTCTTTCTCCTTTTATTGATATTTATCCTTCACCTGTTAAAAAAAGAGAGGTAAGCGTAAGTTTTGAAAAGATAAAACAAGTAATGGGAGTTGATGTGGATATTAAAGACGCTCTTACTATTCTTGAAAAGTTAGGATTTTCTATCAAGGAGAAAAAGGAAGAAATTACTGTTGGAATTCCTAGTTTTAGACAAAGTGATATCTCTATTCCAGAAGATATTGTTGAGGAAGTTGCAAGAACCTATGGATATCATAATATCCCTCCTCGTCTTCCATCTCTTGAGAAACAAAAACCGTACGTCCAAGAACATCATGAATTTTTCTGGGAAGAAAAAGTAAAAACAGCACTGAGATACTGGGGATATACCGAAGTATATACCTATTCTATGGTTGGAGAAAAAGAGCTAGGAGGAGAGAGTACAGATGCCCTCCTTCTGGCAAACCCGCTCCAACAAGACCTTCCGTATCTCCGACTCTCCCTTACTCCAAGTCTGATGCAGGTAATTCCAGATAATAAACAGTTTAATTCCATTAGCGTGTTTGAACTTGCTAATGTGTATAAAAAAAGGAAAGGTGATTTACCTGAAGAAATCCTTCATTTGTGCTTGGTGCAAAAAGGTAAATCCGTTTCTCTTTTCACTATGAAGGGAGTTCTTGAACAGTTAGCTAAAGATTTAGGTATCACAACACTTTCTTTCACCCAAGAAGAAGGGGAAATACGGGTACTTCTGAACAAAACCATTCTTGGACACATTGTCCTTCACTCTTCACAAATTGTTTCCTCAGAAATCAACTTTGCTCTTTTAGTTGAAGCAGCAAGTGGACGAAAGAAATATGACCCTGTCTATAAACATCCACCTATTGTTGAGGATATTAGTATTGAGGGAGGAGAAAGCTACCCAACTGAAAAGATCAGACAAGAAATAGAGAAACAAAGTCCACTTATCGTTTCTGTAACTCTTCTAGATCGCTACCTTGCCAAAAGAACTTTTCACCTTACCTACAGATCTCGTAGTAAGACCTTAACAAGTGAGGATGTAACACCAGTACGTGAGAAGCTTATCAAACACCTCAAATCAACCTTTGAAGTCAAAGTACTATGAACCAATATCGTATAGCCTGTGTTGCCATTGTTTTTAACTCAGAAAACAAAATTCTCTTACTTAAGCGCCACCAACCAAATCATCATACTCATGGAATGTGGAACTTACCTGGAGGAGGATTAGAATTTGGAGAAGATCCCAAAGAGGCAGTAGTTAGAGAAGTAAAAGAGGAAACGAATGTGGATGTGAAGCTTCTGTCGCGTCATCCGTATGTCTATTCTGATACAAGACACAAAGATCATAAACAGATCCTTCTTCTAGGCTACCCAGCACAATATATTGATGGAGAAATGAGTGGAGAGCAAGACGAAGGAGTACAAACTGCCCAGTGGGTAACCTATGAAGAAATAGATTTTTCACAAACGCTTGCGTATACCCAAGAAATGATTGAGGATGCCATAAAGCATCGAAAAGAGGGAAAGTTACTTTAAGTCATCAGGTGGATTATATGCTTCCTCTCCTGCATGATATTGTTGAGTCCACGCACTAATTCCTTCTTGCCACCTATTCTTTCCATCGGTTGAGACAGGATCTTCTTCTTTAAAAACAAAATAGTTTTTTCCATCTTTTGCCTTATACACTGATGACTCACTGGTTGGCTCTGTTCCTTTGGCAAAGAATTCAGATCTCGTTGGGCTTCCTCCGTGAGGAGCTCCACCAACAAAAGAGTCAATCTGTGTTGCAACGATACTATCTGGTTTAAAAGGTTGCTCATCCTTTTTATCTTTCAAAACATCCCGCATAATCTTATTCCAGATAGGGGAAGCTCCAGTAACACCCGAAGCAACTGCTTGATTCATTTTGGTATTATCATTGTTTCCAACCCAAACCCCAACCACAAAAGAGGGGGTATACCCAAATGTCCAGTTATCTCGTTTTTCATCTGTTGTTCCTGTTTTGACAGAAACTGTTTTTCCAGGAATATTTAAAAGAGAATTAGTTCCAAAAGCCAAGCTTCTGGCATTATTATCAAGTAAAATATGAGAGATAAGAAAAGCAACTTCTGGGGAAAGCACTTTTCTTCCATCCGTTTCTTTATGCTCAAAAAGCATATCATCTTTACTATCCACAACTTTTTCAATAGCATATAAGTCTTGTCTTGTTCCACCATTGGCAAAGACTCCATATGCCACCATTTCGTTATAAAGTGATGTCTCTCTTCCTCCAAGAACAAGTGAGAGTCCAACATTGGCTACATTTTCATTGGTTGGCTCCCATTCCTTAATTCCCATGTCATAGGCTTTTTGCATTGCTGGTTTAATTCCGACCTTAGCAAGCATTTTAACAGCAGGAATATTCAAAGAATTTCCTAAGGAAAAGCGAACTTGCATAGGACCATAAAACTTTCCATCATAGTTTAGAGGCGTATAGATAGGCTTCGTTGGGTCACCTGAAGGAAAATCAGTTTTTACATCCATAAGCATAGTTGCTGGAGTAAAGCCTTTCTCAAATCCAGCTGCATAAATAACAGGCTTCATGGATGACCCAGGTTGACGAGGACTTCTGACTACATTTACATTTGGTTCAAAAACACAGTCAGATCCAGCAGTACATCCTTCAGGCTCGATATCACCAAAATAATCTTTCCCTCCAACCATTGCCAAAATCTCACCAGTTTTTGGATTAGTTACCATCGCTGCTCCATTACCAACGTTATAGCCTTTGAGCTTTTTTAATTCTTCCTCAACGATTTCCTCAGCTTTCTTCTGAACTTCATAGTCAAGGGTAGTTGTAATTTTTAGTCCTCCAAGATTTAACTGATCTCCAAATTGTTGGGTTAATTGAGCTCTCACATACATCACAAAATGAGGAGCTTTAATACTTCCTCCTTTTTGAACAAACTTATATTCTTTAATTTGTTTCAACGCATCTGTTTTTTGCTTCGTGGAGATGATCTTGTCAGCTACCATTCGATCAAGCACAGCCTCAGTCCTTCCTACATAATACGTATCTCCCGTAAAAGGAGAGTAAAGAGAGGGAAGTTGAGGAAGGCCTGCTAAAAAAGCAGACTCTGCTAAATCAAGCTCTTTAGCTTTTTTACCAAAATACGTATTACTGGCTGCTTCAATACCAATGGCTGGTCCTCCATAGGGAATATTATTTAAGTACATTTCAAGTATTTCATCTTTGGAAAATCTCTGATCTACTTGAATAGCCAGAATAAGTTCTTTGATTTTTCGAGGAAGACTCCTCTCATTTGTAAGGAGCACATTTTTAACCAGTTGTTGAGTAATAGTTGATCCTCCTGCTAATCCTTTGCCCAAAAAAGCATTTTTTACCACCCGAAGGTAAGCAAAGGGGGAAAATCCTTGGTTGGTGTAAAAGTCTTTATCTTCAATCGCAATCGTTGCTTTCTGAAGGAGAGGGGAGATGTCTTCTAGATTCACATATGTTCTATTGACATCTTCATACACAGAGTAGAGAAGAACTCCATTTCGATCATAAATGCCACTAGAGTCTTTATAAATAGATTCAACTAATTTTCCAGGAGTAGGGAGATCCCGGCTATACCATAAAAAAAGAACAGGCAGCAGAAGGACAAGTCCAATAAGACCTAAGAAAGTAAAGCGAAGTAGTTTACTAAGCAAAACCATACGAGAAAGAGACTCCTTTTTGCTTGTACTGGATTGTTGTTTGATCCTACTACGATTTGGGCCTTTGCCGTAGTCCACCATAGAGTAAGTATAGCAATACTTAAGAAAAGATACAAAAATCTCTCTATTTGCTATACTCACCCTATGCATAAACAGCTTCGTTTCGCTACAGAATTAGTTCCACTAATTTTATCAGGAGAAAAAGAATCAACTTGGAGATTATGGGATGATAAAGAACTATCAGAGGGAGATATTGTTGATTTTATTAATAGAGGTACCAATGAATTATTTGCTAGAGGTAAACTAGTAAACGTAGTAGAAAAACCACTTGGAGAACTTACCACAGAGGATAAAAAAGGACATGAATCATTTGAAAGTGAGGAACTCATGTATAAAACTTATCAAGGATATTACAATCGTCCCGTTGACAAAAATACTCTTGTTAAAATCATTCGATTTGAACTAGTAAAACCCTCATAAACAATATTTACATTTACTCTTAAAATACTTCTCTTACTTTGCTATACTACACTCATGGATATTGAAGAATTACTGACTCGTGGTATTGCCAATATTATTCCTGGGAAAGAGGAAATGCGAAAGGCTTTAGAAAGTGGCAAGAAACTCAACATGTATCTAGGCATTGATCCAACCGCAACCCATATTCATTTGGGACATGCCGTACCTCTTCGAAAACTCCAACAATTTGCAGACCTTGGTCATCACGTAACCTTTTTAATTGGGGACTTTACATCCCTCATTGGTGACACCTCAGATAAAGATACCGAGCGCCCAGTTCTTACTAGTGAACAAATTGAGGAAAACTTCAAAACCTATAAGTCCCAAGCTGAGAAACTTCTAGACTTTTCAAAAGTTGAAGTAAGACACAATAGTGAATGGCTCAAACAACTA
Source organism: uncultured Gammaproteobacteria bacterium (assembly GCA_964571255.1). GTDB lineage: Bacteria > Patescibacteriota > Microgenomatia > Levybacterales > UBA12049 > CAZNAA01. The sequence goes on along the minus strand of CAZNAA010000001.1, from coordinate 223,948 downwards.
ACCTTTGAAGATATCATTAAACTTTGCCAACATTTCTCAGTTGGTGACTTTGTAGGAAGAGAATTAATTCGTCGCCGACTGGACGAAGGAAAAAGAGTTGGACTCCACGAATTTATGTATCCTGTTATGCAAGGATATGACAGTTACTTTATGGATACCGATGTTCAGCTTGGAGGAACAGATCAAACCTTTAACATGCAAGCTGGAAGAGTATTGCAAAAAGACTTGAGACAAAAAGAGTCTTTTGTTATGGCAAATCTTTTCTTAGAAGGAACTGATGGACGAAAAATGAGTAAATCATGGGGAAATGCTATTTGGCTTGATGATACACCTTCTGATATGTATGCCAAAGTCATGGCAGTTCATGATGATTTTATTGCTAATTACTATCTTCTTGGAACAAATGCACCTCTTTCAGAAGTTGAGGAAGTTAGAAAAGAGTTAGAAAATGGAGCTCATCCTATGGAGATCAAGAAACGATTAGCCCATTTAATCGTTACTGAGTTACACGGAGAAAAAGAAGCAGCTGATGCAGCAGGAGACTTTCAGACCAGAGTACAGGACAAACAAGTTGAGTCTGAGGAAATGGTTCTTTCCAGTAATCACGTAACTGAGGATTTTTTAGTAGAAAATAATTTTGCCTCATCCAAATCAGATGCCAAACGTCTTTTTGACCAAGGAGCAGTAAGGCTGAATGGAGAAAAAATTGCTCAAGGTGCACAAGTTCTGGATGGAAACGTATTAGAAATTGGCAAAAGAAAAAATATTAAGGTAAAATTAGAGAACTAAGTATGGAATTTCTAAGGACCCACGAAAAAATCTTTAGAATTATTATGGCAATTATCATTATTGCTTTAGTCTTGTCATCTTTCTTGCCTTTTCTTCCGCTTTTAATCAGTTAGTATGATAATCTCAACACCTGTATCTCAGGTATCGCGCATTCTCAAAACGGCTGCACCCAAACTAGCTAAACTTCATATCCATACCGTTGAGGATTTACTCAATCATCTTCCATCTAGATACCAAGACTTTTCGCTCATCTCTCCGATTGGAAACGTTCAAGAAGGAGAAACAGTAACTGTGAGAGGTAAAGTGATTGAAATAAAAAATCAATATCTTCCTCGTCGTTTAACCCTTCAAAAAGCAACTGTTGAAGATGAGACAGGACAAATCTATATTAGCTGGTTTAACCAACCGTATATTGTCAAAAATCTTCCCGTTGGATCTCAAGTTTCACTGGCTGGAACGGTAACGCTTTTTGGCAGTAAAAAACAACTCCAATCCCCAGAATATGAGAAATATGAAGAAGGAGAGGAGACGTATCACACAGGAAAATTAATTCCTGTCTATCCAACTACTCAAGGTCTCTCATCAAAACTCCTTCGAAAACAAATCGCTCTCCTTCTTCCAGAAGTTTCCCAAATTCCAGATTTTATTCCAGAGAATATTTTAGCCTCCTACAAACTCACTCCAATGAGTGAAACTCTTTCTCATATTCATTTTCCAACCAACTATGATGCAGCAGAGGAGGGAAGGAAACGACTGGCATTTAATGAAGTCTTTTTGTTTTATTTAGCAGGACTAAAACGGCGTGAGATGTGGGAGAAAAGTGGGGAAGGATTGAAACTTGAGGTAGACAAACATCAAAAAGAATATGAAAAAGTACTCCAGTCACTCCCGTTTACTCTAACTGCCTCACAACTCCAATCCCTTGAACACATTAAAACAGATATTAGTAGTGGGAAAGCCATGAATAGACTCCTTCAAGGGGATGTGGGGAGTGGAAAAACTATTGTAGCAGGCCTCTCAGCCTACTTAGCTATCAAAAACGGATTTCAAGTCCTTCTTCTTGCTCCAACCCAAATCTTGGCAACCCAGCACTATAATACGCTTTTGAATATCCTTTCTCCCTTTGGCATAACTATTTCTCTGAATACTTCCAACTCTAAAGAGACTCGATCAGATAAAGCAGATATCTATATCGGAACCCATGCACTCTTGCATCACAAACTAAATTTAGATCAGTTAGGCTTAGTTATTATTGATGAACAACAAAGGTTTGGTGTCAAACAAAGAAGTGCCTTAAAAGACAAAGGACAAAATCCTCATTTGCTTACCATGACTGCAACTCCTATTCCTCGAACCATTGCTTTAACTATCTATGGCGATTTAGACGTTTCCTATCTTTCTGATATGCCAAAAGGAAGAAAAATCATTAAGACCTGGCTTGTCCCGAATGAAAAAAGAGAGGCAGGATATACCTGGATTGAAAAAGAAATAAAGGAAAACACTTCTCAAGTCTTTATCATTTGCCCCTTTATTGAGGAGTCAGAAAACCTCACTACAGTCAAAGCGGCAACCAAAGAATTTGAAAGACTTAAAAAAGACGTTTTTCCTCATCTCAAACTTGCACTCCTCCACGGGAAACAAAAAGCTGCTGAAAAAGACGAGATTCTTAAAGACTTTAAAGAGAAAAAATATGACATATTAGTGGCAACTCCTGTTGTTGAGGTAGGAATTGACATTCCAAACGCTACCATTATGGTTATTGAAGCAGCCGAAAGATTTGGTCTTTCTCAACTCCATCAACTGAGAGGACGCGTAGGCAGAGGAGAGAAACAGTCTTACTGTCTTCTCTTTACAGAAGCAACAAACGAAAAAACAAAAGAAAGATTAGCAAGTTTAGAACACATACATAATGGCTCAGAGTTGGCAGAACTTGATCTCAAACTGAGAGGGGTGGGAGATATCTATGGTACAGCACAACACGGAAGTGTCTCTTTTAGATACACAAACCTCACTGACACAGAAACAATTCAACACGCACAGCTGGCTGCAAAAGATATCTATAAAGAGCTTTCAAAATATCCTCATCTTCAAGAAAGAGTAGAAAAAATCACTCAATCAACCATTTCTCCTGACTAAAAACCTTGACAAATTAAATATCTCATAGTATATTATTGTTGTTAGTTTTTAACTAACGCTCTTTAAAAAGATATACAAGGATTTTATCTCAATATACGCCTAGGAGAGGTAAAAAGGATTCAAAAGAATTTGACTTCTTTTTATCTCTCTTGGGTGGTCAAGCACCTCAAAGAAAAAAAGAGAGACTTCACCGACGTGGTGAGGAGACAAATGGAAGGAGGTCGTCGTGTATCGCAAGAATCACGACCCCAGAAGACTGAAACTCTTTCCCAACACAGGGTAAGAGCCTAACGAAACGGGGGGAGGCGCAGCAATGCGCCTCCTATGATAACTCATGGAGGCATATGGACGGCATGGAAAAGGCGCGGCGAAACCGCGCCAAGTTCATCTTCGTATGCACAATTTTTTCTCTCTTCTTCATCGCAGGGCTTCTAGCCTGGCAAGGAAACATCTTAGGAGGATTGTTCTTCGCTGCACTAGCGGGAGGTGCAATCATCCTTTGGTTCCGACTGAAGTGGGAAAAATGACCTAGGGGAGGGCGGCACCGTGCCGCCCGATACCCACAATATTGAGAATAAAAATAAAAAGAATAGAAGGGAGACTTTCTCATACAATTGCGTAGACTGATTATTTTTTTTCTTTTCTTTTTTATAGGATTTTTTCCTTCCTTGTATATCTCCAAATCTCTACTCATAATTATTCTTCTATTTTACTTTCTTATTGTCTCATAGTATAATTGGACTAGTTTAGATTCCAAATCTAAAGCACCTTAATAGATATACAGGGATTTTAAATCTCAGTCACCAGGTAGGAGAAATGGGGAGTAAAACTATTTTACTTTCTTTTTCTCACACCTGGTGGAGTCACCAGGATGGTGGGGAAGAATCGGAAGGAGGCAAAGCGCATGTTTCAGTTTGCTAATGCACTTCTTGGACTGTTCGCAACAGAGGAGGCAGAGGGCCAGGGTCTAGTCGAGTACGCGTTGATCATCGCCTTCATTGCCATTGTTGTTATCATCGCGATGGTCTTTCTCCACAGCTTGCTTTCCTCCAAAGTCGGCGAACCCACGCCGACCGCGAAGCCGTAGCCATCAGTTGCTGTCGCGTATGACTCTCGTTGTCGCTTTCTCATACGTACGAGGAATGGGAGGTAACCATGAGCCAACGAACCCAACCAACACGCCCCACAGGAGGGGAGAGTGCCGCTCGTCTCTTTGCCCTTCTCATCACAGTTTTTCTGTTCATCTACGCTTGCGCAACATTGGGATGGATAGTCCCTATCTCGATAGGCATAGTCATGGTTATCGCAATCATGTATGCTCGCTAGACAGAAGCAGCGTGGGGCGGCACGTGTTGCCGCCCCTGATACACTCACTGAGATTAAAACCAAACTAGTGAAAATGAGATTTTCTTTTAACAAATGCGTTGACTGACTAATCATCTTTTCATTCTCTTTTGGTAGAGAATTTACTCTCTCCCTGTATATCTTTACTCACGCTTGCAACTCACCCCCTCTTTTTTGTATAATTACACATATGGCACACGAACCAAAGAAAAGACATTCCCGAGCTCGTCAAGGAAAAAGACGCGCAGCCCTTAATTTAACTGTTACTTCAGCAGCTCATCGCCTTACTAAATATAATAAGGAGAAACAAGCTGTAGCAGTCGTATAACTTCATGAAAACAGCGTCAGATCCCCGTCACATCAGACGTCAAACTTTAATCCAAGATCTTTTCAAAACAGAATTTCATAAACAACCTGTGTCTGATGAAGCAAAAGTGATATTATCAAGTAAAGAGACATTGGATCAGGTAATCACACAAATTGCACCTGAATTTGACGTGGAGAAGATCAATAAAGTGGATTTGGCTATTTTACGTCTTGCCATTTATGAGCTGACCATCAAAAAAACTGAACCAGCTCATGTAATAGTTGACGAAGCAATTGAGCTAGCCAAGGAATTTTCAGGAGAACATAGCCCTTCTTTTGTGAATGGAGCCTTGGGAAACCTTTTAAAAGATGAAAAATCTACCAATATTTAAAAACCAAGAGTTATTTGAGCAAGCTTTCTTGCACCGCTCTTATCTTAATGAGACTCGAGAGAAAAAAGAGTCAAATGAACGACTAGAATTTTTAGGGGATAGTATCCTTTCTTTTGTCATTTCAGACTACCTGTACCGAACATATACAGACTTTGACGAAGGAATTCTGACGAATTTAAGATCCTTGGTTGTGAATACTAAAAGTCTTGCGAATGCTTCACGAGAATTGGATTTTGGAAAATACTTAAAACTCTCCCGAGGAGAAGAAGATTCAAAGGGAAGAGAGAATGAGTCCCTTCTTGCTAATTGTTTTGAAGCATTTATTGGAGCACTCTTTATTGACCAGGGAATTGAGGCTGCCAGAGGGTTTATCAAAGATAATTTAGTGCCTAAAATTGATGAGTTTGTGACGCAAAAAACTTTTAAAGACCCAAAAAGTCTTTTTCAAGAATATGTTCAGTCAAAAAAATTCCCAAGTCCTGTGTATAAAGTCATTGCAGAAGATGGACCACCACATGCAAAACATTTTACCATTGGTGTTTTTGTTAATGATACCCAAGCTGGAGTAGGGGAAGGAAAATCCAAACAAGAGGCAGAAGAATTGGCAGCAAAACAAGCACTTGAGACAAAACAAGTTTAGTCTTGAGAAGAGTGCGTGGATTTGCTATACTACTAAGTATGTTAATCATTAGATCAACCAGAACAGGCAAAAAGGGAGAGAGAAAGTTTCGTATTGTGGTGAAAGAACAACACTCTAGACGAGACGGAGGATTTCTTGAACTTATTGGCTGGTATGAAAAAGGAGACAAAGGACCTAAAGAAATTAAAATGGATCGTTATGCCTATTGGATTTCTCAAGGGGCACAACCATCAGCAACAATTCAAAATTTAGTCAAATGAAACAAACACTTGAGTACTTAGTTACAAATATTGTTGATAATCCTAAGGATGTTGAAATCACTGAGAGTGAGGAAGAAGGAGTAGTTACCTTAACTATTGCTGTTAATCCTGATGATATGGGAAAAGTAATTGGAAAAGAAGGAAAAATCATTCGCAGTATTAGAAACATCATGAAAGTTAAAGCTATGAAAGAAAACAAGCGTATCATGATCTCTTTAGCTGAGTAACCTCTTTTTTGCTACACTTACTCTATGCGAATTACTATTCTCACTTTGTTTCCTGAAATGTTTGATGGCCCCTTTAGTGACTCCATTCTCAAAAAAGCACAAGAGAGAGGACTTATTGAAATTCATTTAGTAAATATTCGAGATTTTGGCATTGGAAGCCACAAATCAGTTGATGATACTGTCTATGGTGGAGGAAAAGGAATGGTCCTTCGAGTAGATGTACTCCACGCTGCCTTACAAAGTGTAAAAGATGCATCTCTTTCAAAAGATGAGGAAAAATCTTTTTTCCTCTCAGCTCACGGAGAGTTATTCACCCAAAAAATGGCACTTGAGTTAAAAAACCTCAAACACCTTATTCTTTTATGTGGTCATTACGAAGGAGTCGATCAACGGATTCTGTTCTATATGGACGGAGAAATTCGAGTAGGGGATTTCATCCTAACGGGTGGAGAGATCCCATCGATGCTTATAACCGATGCAGTGTGTCGATTAGTTCCAGGAGTATTGAGTGAAGAAGCAACCATGCATGAGTCATTTTCTTTGACAGATAGTGAAAATACTCTTTTGGAGTATCCTCAATTTACTCGTCCTGAAGTCTTTGAGGGAGAGGGAATTCCTCCAGTTCTTCTTTCTGGGAATCATCAAGAAATTGCCAAATGGAGACTAGAGAAGGCAAAAGAAGTAACTAAGAGGCTTCGGCCTGATCTGATTAAATGAGATTATATGCCAACGTCAGTAAACGTATCTGAGGACTTTGTTTTTTTCCACCATTCATCTAGTGTCTTCAAAAGAGTTTGCTCAGTTGTGGTAAGTTTTTTTAGCGGCTTTGTATCATTAAGAGTAATATCACTAAGTGGCTTGTAGTAAAACAGTAAAACAACTTCTGTAGAGTTTTTTTCAGAGGAAATATTTGCCGCTTCTGCTAAAGGCACACTGGTTTGAATTTGAGAAAGAAACTCTCTCACTCGTGTTATTCCTCCTCCTAAATTTAGCTTCAGTTGCATTGAGCCAATTTTTTTCTTTTTTCCTGTTGGATCAGCTAAATCTCCAACCACAACTGAATAATCTTCTAGTGAAACTTGCGAAGTTTGAGCAGCTTGTGAAATAGAAAGAAGAATCCCAACAAAGTCTTTCTCAGTAGGGAGGGCATGAGCTGCGATTTCTAGATCTGTAGTAATGGCACTATCATTCATTTGAGACAGAGTTTGGATATTTGCATCAATCGTTTTAATTCGCTCTTTTGTTCGAGCAATCTCCTCATTTACGGAAAACCAATTCATTACTTGAGGATAAACAAGCTTCCATATAAGAACAAAACTAATAAGAAAAATAAGTCCGAAAAAAGAGAGGCTATAATAGGGAGAATCTTTATAGCGATAATACCAAAGTTTTAGTGTTCGTTGTGAAAATCCAAGTTCCATAGTTATTTTAAAACCATTGTGACTGCACCAATATATTCTGCTCCTGATGAATCAAGTGTGATTTGATTTAAAATAATTTGCCTAATATTTTTGTCTGGTGGAGTACTTACTTGTTTTATCGCTTGTTCAAGCGAGAAGATGGATGAAGAACTAAACTTAATCTTTGCTTGTCCTTCCTCAATGGTGAACCCAGATAACACCACATCTTCTGGAAGCTTCTCATCCACTTGCTCCATAAGTTTTGCAATATCTGATCTGGTATCCAAAAGAGTAGAAATAGCATTCAGTCTCTCTTGAGTCCCCAGCACCATTCCCATTCGTTGATGCAGGAGTTTAATTTGAGATTTTTTCGTTTTTTCTTCCTGTTGCAAAGCAGGAAGAGGAGAGAAAGCAATGAGAAGAAAAAATGCTAAAGAGACCGCTGAGACAAGAGAGAGAAAAAAGATAGCGAGGAATCGAATAAGTACTATCTTGTCAAAAAGACGAGAAAGAGGATTTTGTGACTTTGCTCGAATTAAATTGATATCTTTGTTCATAAGTTAAATTCTTTCAGAGCTAGACCTACTCCAATGGTAAATTCACTTGAGGTATCCAGTATCTCTTGTGGGACTCCTTGAATCCCTCTAATAGCCCAAGGGTTGATAATAGCTGTCTCAATCCCTGTACTTTTCACAAAAAACTTATCAAGCCCAGGAAGTCGTGCTGTTCCTCCTGATAAAAGAATTTGAGAAATAGGCGCTTCATTCTTGTACTTATCTGCATAGAAAGAAAGTGCCTTTTTAATTTCTGTAAGGAGTGCTTGTAAAATAGGCTCAATAGCTTTGGTAACTCGAACTCCAACTGGATCCTCAGTTAAACCATACACCTTTTTATACTCATCTGCCTGCTGAACCGTAAAACCAAAGTCAGTAGCAATCGCTCGATTAATTGCTGCACCTCCAGCAGGAATAGTATAGGTAAAAATCATAATATTATTTTGGACAATAATCAGTGAAGTACTCATAGAGCCAATATGAACAATAAGAGTTGTTGGGAAGTTATCTTGAGCCACAACGGAACGCATCACAGCAATACTTTCTGTTTCAAGCGACTGAATAGACAAACCACCTAGTGCCAGGACATCTTGATATTTTTTAATAAGCGTTGTTGGGGCACCAACGAGTAGTACCTGCATTTTGGGTTCTTCTTGTGTTTTTAAGTCACGCTGAAGAACTTTGTGATCAATAGTAATAGTATTGAGAGGGGCTGGGATATATTGCTCTGCTTCCCAGAAAATAGCACTAGCTAACTCACTATCTGATAAAAGAGGCATTTCGATAATTTTCGTAAATACCTGGCTATCAGAAAGCGCAATATGTACTGCTCGACTGGGAATTTGAGCATCAACTAAGAGTTGATGAATGACATTGGCAATATCTTCCTGATCAAATGGAGAATCAGACAACATTCCTTTTTGAGGAGCAGGAGTCATAAGAGAGCTTTTATAAAAAATAAAGTCTTTCTCTTTTTCTAAATACACAACTTTTATCGTATTGGTTCCAATATCTAATCCGCAGGTTTGACTTCTCATGATCTTGGTATAAATATCCCATATGGGAAAAATTCTGTTGGAAGTTTTGGAAATCCACGAAATGAGGTTACTCGTCTTTCAGAATTTCCTGCTTCTCCCACTGCATCAACAATGGTTCCTTGAATAGGAAGTGCCACATTTGTTGCTACTCCAACAACAGTATCACCATAAAGAGGAATAATACGAGCAAAAAGGGCATTGGAGAGTCCATTGATTTGTGCTTTATAGGCAAAATTCATTCCACCAATTGGGTCTCCTGGACGAGTCACCACGGAGAAATTATTGGAAGCTCTTCTATCTGGAGGAGAATCACATGGATCATAGACATAGCGCGTAGCTTGAGGAGTAGCAATTGGCCCACTCACTACAATTATTTCAAGTGCAGCCATAGTATTACTTGATCCAGCAGTACATACCTCACCACTTTTTCCCCAGTTCACAGTGAGCTGACTTCCTGCCCAAGAGGTAGAATAATTAGGAGTGCCATCTGCTGAGTGATCAATAAACCATACATCTGATCCATCATCTCGAGACACCGGAATTCCGTTATTGATAAGTAAATTGGCACCAGATAGAGAGGTGAGTGAGACTTGTTTAATACTAGAATTATTTCCTAAAGAAAGCGGAGAACCAATACTTGTATTTTGCTTGAGTGCTTGTTCAATTCCTGCCTCTGCTGCAGAAAGAGCCCGTTGAGATTCTTGCTCTTCAGAGGTTAAGCGTAAATTAGTAATACTTCTCGTAGCCAGTGAGAGCACAATCGTTAACACCACAATCATTATAAGAATAACGATAAGAAGTACCTGACCAGACTGAAAAGACTTTCGAGCAGAAGGAAGTATCATTATATGTATCGTATCAAGAGGGAATATAGGTGTCAATTAAACCTATATCTATTTTGTTCCTTGGGAACTGTTTCGCATACTCACAGATGATTGCAAGGGAATAACTGTCGTATCTTCAACTCGTAAGCTATTTCTTTGAGCAACGGTTAGATGAAGCGTGACGATCGGTGGAGAATAGGAAGAGTTTCGGGCACACGTAAAATAACACGCATCAACATCTGTGACAATAGATGAATCCAATAGATCTAAACTTTCTGTAGCACTTGCTGAGGCGATATTTCCATTTTGCCCTGTAGTACAAGAAAATGTAGTAACACCACCATCCAGATTGGTAATTTGTACGTGATTATATTGAGTCAGCACCCCTCCTGGAGAATTGGTGCAGGCAGTAAAGATACTTGGACTTCCTATATCAGTACTTAAACCATTCAGGGTTGAGAATCTAAGCATTTTTTCAAATTGAGTAACTGCATAACTGCCATTTTGGCGAAGAAGAGTCAAGGCATTGGATTTATTAGTAGCTCGAAAAGATCCTAAAAAAATACCTGTCGTCACTACACCAACGGTAATAGTTACTGCAATCACTGCTAATATTTCCACTAAGGTAAATCCTCTCTGTATTCTTTTTTTCATGGTGTAGGAATAGGACTAATTTGGATTAAACATGTCACTGCATTTACTGTATGACAAAATCCTCCACTCGTACAGTCTGTATCATTCCATGCAACTGTTGCACTCACACTTGCTACACCCACTCCACAATCAGAAGTTTGGGTAATAGATATTTTTCTTAAAAACATATCAACATTAGCAACCGATTGCGTACAAGGACTAGTTAACTCATGAGAGTCTTTATCTAAACAATATTCACCTTCTCGTGCGTTAAATTCACTAAAGTTAGAATCTCTCATTCGTCTCACTGTTTCTAACCCTTCTTGAGCATATCGATACGCTTGATTTCTAATTTTACTATTTTGTGAACTCTTTAAAGCAGTAAGTACGACAGCGACTGCAGTTGAGATAAGAATGACAGCAACACTTAAAGCTACCAATACCTCAATAATACTTTGTCCTCTCTCTAAGTGTTTTTTTATCATTGGATTTGAATATTTCCTCCATTAGTAATAACTATTTGTTTGGAACCTCCATTACTGTGTTCCAACATTACTGTTCCACTGCCTCTCACACCACCTGTGTATTGCTCAAACCCTACAATCCCAGTTGTGGTAGCTGTACCATTAAGAGTCACTTCTGAAGGAAAAGAGTATTCATCAATAAGAACAGCAACATCTCCTCCTACTTCAGCACAAATGGCATCTAACTCATAGGCTTTCTCTCCTTCACATGTTACTAATGAATCATCAGTACAAAATCTGACTTCATAACCTTTCAGTTTTGTGCAATTTAGAGGACTTGTTTGATTTTGAGTTCTAATTTTGGCTTTTTGCAACAGAGTCGTAACTTGGGTCGCTGCCACATTTAACCTCTGGATATCATTTATCCGTGTGTATGCGGCAACCCCAGCAATAGAAAGAGTGATCATAATGGTAAACACGACTAACAATTCAACAATCGTGAATCCCTTGACATTACGGATTAGTGACAACATAGGCAGCAATAGGACAATCACCTGGTGTGGTAGTAGATTTTTCACTATCGTTTCTATTTTCTATACATGCATAAAGAGAATATCTCCCCAACGTGGAATCATAGGCATATCGATAGCTTCCTCCAAGAGGATCGCAAGGGATTTTAGTCATATAGGTTGCAGTCCCATCAAGTGACGTAAAGACATTACCGCAATTATTATCTACAACCCCTGTTGCAGGATACGATCCATAATCTGAGCGATATAATTCCAAGGCTGTTTGGATTTGTCTAATTTCATTTTTCCGCCTCGCATCTCGTGCTCTCTCTCTAATTCCCACAAAGTTGACCATTAAAATAGTTGATAAGACCCCAATCATCGCAATGACAATAAGAAGTTCAATCAGAGTAAAGCCTTTTTGTTTTTTGCCAAATAGTGTAAGTAAATTGTTTTTCATAGATTAAGGAGACGTATTGGGACTTGATAAACCAAAATTACACACATCTCCACATGTTGCAGCTACTGGTGCTGCAACACATTTATCTCCATTATTGCAGCTATCTACATCTTTTGCACCTCTATCTAAAGAAGCAAATAGATAATAAGTCTGTCCTGTTGAAAAATAGACATATGCTTTATTTGTCGAAGGATCTTTAGGTAAAAGACTCATATAAGGAGTCCACGGAGTTCCCCAGGAGTAGGTTACACTACCACTTACCGAATCAAGAATCTCAAAATTACTTGTTGAGCTAGGATATTGTCCGTGATCTTGATAATAAAACTCAATAGCTTTTTGAATATTAGCTAGATCTGCTTTTCGTCTTCCATCAAGTCCTTTGCGATATTGGTCTGATGGATTAATCGTTACGACAATTCCAGCAGCAAACATACCAACAATTCCCAAAACTAAAATAAGTTCAATAAGAGTAAATCCTTTCAGTATTTTTTTCATTGGCTACAAAATTCCTCACATGCTTGTTGACTACAAAAAGTAACCCCTCCAGAATTTCCCACATTACACCCATTAGGAGTACATACATGCGTGGTACCCTCACATATTGCTGAAGTTGGTGTGGGAGAGGAAGATCCACTATTTTCTTCTGCTAGAGCGGGAATTTCATTTTCAATAACATAACTACAATCTACTTCACCTGAAATGACACAAGACCAGCCACTCAGTCCTCCTTGAGGAGTACAATTGTCATATTGAGATAACGGGCATTGAGCACTATCCTGAGTGGAGCCTGAGGCAAGTTTTGTTTGCGTCCGTACATACAGTACATGCCATTGGGGACAAAAAGAACCCTCTTCAATTTGATATCGATAGCATCTATCAGACCCTTCAGTACAATCTGGATCCTCTGGAACTTCTTTCATATACACCACAGTTCCGGCTTTCCATTCAGAACCAAAAGGAATCTCTTGAGGATAACAATTATAATCTTGATAATACGTATCTAATGCTGTTTTTATCTGTTGCAGATCGTGTTTCCTTTGCGCATCTTTTACTTTATCAAACTGTCTTTGAGGAGCAATGAGAAGAATAACAGCAGTTGCTAATATACCTAAAATGAGTGCCACAATCGTAAGCTCAATAAGCGTAAAGCCTTTTTGTTTACGTAATATAGGGGAGAAGAAGGGCAAGTAACGTTTGACCATAAAAATAAGCAAGAATTGTTCCTAAAACTAGAAACGGACCAAAAGGTATCGTTTCTCCTTTAAATTTTTTCTTCTTAGCTATAATCAGTATGAGAGAAACAATAGCTCCCGTCAAGAATGCAAGGTAAATTCCCAAAATTACCTTGGGATATCCCAGAAAAAGTCCCATCCACAAACTAAACCATAAATCTCCAAGCCCCATTCCCCTCCCTCTTGTTGCAAGAATTATCACCCCAAAAACACCCCCACCTATTCCCATTCCCAAAAGATAAGGAAGAAGAGTAGGGTAGTAGTAGGTATTAAACCCCAGAGAGATACCAAGGAGAAAAAGCATAAGAGGGAAAGGAATCACTCCTTCTTGGATATCAGTAAAAGTGATAACAACTAGTGAGCTAGTTACACAGACAAGATACCAAAAAAGGATCCAGGTAGGAGTAAGAAGATATAATAGTATAAAAAGTCCTCCTACTCCTATTTCAAATAGCGGATAGGAAAGGGGAAGTGATTTGTGACAACACATCGTTTTTCCTTTAAAAAACAGATAGGAAAAAATTGGGAAGAGAGCTTTCCAAGACAAAATTTTTTGACAATAATCACACCGTGACCTATCTAAAAATACCGGTTTTTCCTTAGGAAGACGGTCAATGAGTACGCCTAAAAAGGAAGCAATAACTGTCCCTAGAAAAAAAATACTAATGAGAATAAGAATTTCCATAATTTATTTTTTACTTCTCTTTTTTATCTCTTCTCTGATTTCTTTTTCTAAATCTGCTCCAAATTGATCTTTATAAAGTTTGGCAATTTGTTCAAATTTTGCACTATCTTTTAAACAGGTTTGATATAAACTCCCAATTTGTTGATAATACGTTTTATTATGCGGAACCAGTCGAAGGGAAGTGAAGAGTACCTTTTCAGCTTCATTACACTTCTGAGAGTTTGCCAACACCACACCCTTAGCTGCATACGCTTCAGCATACGTTGGATCTACCAGAAGAGCTTTGTCGTAGAGTCTAATCGCTTCTTTCCCATCTTTATAGGTAGAAAAGAGATACTTCCCATGCATGGTTAAACTATTTGCATAGGTTAAAGGAAGATCTTGAATAGTAAGACTTTGGGCTGCTGGGGTTTTAGTATATCGAATATCAGGCAGACGAATTTGACTCCAAAGCGCATTAGTTCTTTCTTTAAATTCCTCAAGAGACAAAGATGGTTCTTCGTTTCTTTTTAACTCAAAAACTACTCCATAAGGAACCCAGGAAAACTTGTTTTCAGGTGAGATTTCAGAGGTGAGAGAAAATACAGGCCGAGTCTTATCCAGTGACAAAAGCGTATCTGCAGTTTCTTCAGAAACAGTATCATTTTTCTTCATCTTTTTTACTTTGGAATACTCTCTATCAAAAAGAGAGGAGGTAGTAATATCAACAATATTAATAATAGTAATATCTTTTCTCACTCCTAATACATAGTGAACATACCAGGTGTTAAATAGAGTCGTATCTCCCCATAAAAGAAGGATAGAGGAAGGAGGAAGGGGAACTAAAAGATTTTTTCCTAACTGATCACCATAACGCAAAACAGAAAGATTTGTTTTGTTTACATTTTGAAAGAAAAGAAGAGTGGGGAGAAAGAAAAACATGAGAATAAAAAGAGAAAGGAGCGATTTGGTACGAAGAAGCCTTTTTATTCCTCTTATAACGCTTTCATACCCAAAAGGAAGAAAAAGGGAAAGAACAACTGTTGAAAGAAGAACAAATCTCTCTGATACTCCCATATGAAAAGCACTTGATAAAGGGAACCCTGCATACCCCATAAATAGAGGACCAGTAATAATAAGTGCGACACCGTATGAGAGAGAGAGAATTTTGTCTTTTCGGATAAGTGAGTCAATCCCAATTAGTGAAAGAAGAAGTCCAAAAATACTAAATTGAGAAAGAAGCGTGAGAAAGTAGGTTTTTAGAATAACAAATAGTTCCATTAACTCAGGAGCTGCAAATCCACCGGAGGAGAAGGTTCCATATCTTACTCTCAAAAGTAGGGAGAGGAAACTCTCAACGTCTGTTACTTTTTCCCACAAGACTGGAGGTGTGTGAAGGGTTGCAAAAAAGACATAGGAATAAACAGAAAACCCAAGAAAGAAGAAAAGACTTCCCACACTTGCTACTTTTAACTTCTCCTCAATTTGCTTTAGAGAGGAAATGAGAAGAATAAGATAAGAGGGGAAAAGTAAAACAATAGTGTGATGATTGGTTAGTGATAGCCCAAAAAAGAAGCAAAAGAGAAAAAGATAGAGAAGTTTCTGTTTTTCTTTATACAGATACGCTAGGAAAAAAAGGAGAAGGGCAAAAAAGATATTGAGCATGAAAACTTCAGCAATTTCTGAATAAAGCCAAAAAAGATAAGAGAATCCTAAAGTAAGTACCCCAAAAAGAGAAGCAAGAAGATTCTTACTAACTCTTAACGATAACAGGTAGTAAAGAACTAATGATCCTGCACCAGAAAAAGAGGAAATTAATCCTACCCAAAAAACAGCAGGTTGGGAGAATATTCCATGAAACTTACAGAGAAAAAATGCTAAGAAGCTAAATAAAGGATAACCTGAGGGATGGGGAATTCCACCAACACATCCTGCTGTTACTAAATCTCCAACATCGCCTCCAAACACATCACGTGACAAGTGATGAATAAAAAGAGTTAGAAAACTAAAAAAAATAAAGAGGGGCAGACTCTTTTTAAAAAGAGTAACCATTGGATAATTTAGAGGTCAGCACACCAGTAACAGTCAGTTACACCTGGGTTAGTGGTATCAGATTTGCAAGTTCCAGCCGTTTGAAGGGTTCCGTCAAAGTCATATTTGGTGTTAATATCTCGTTGTTGTGACTTGGACTGTGGTTGATAACATACTCTCATTGAGTTATCTGTTCCATTAGCAATGATTCCTTGTGTAATATTAGTTGCATCAGCAAATTGTGTTTTTAACTCACCATCTTCAATAAGAATATTTACACAAGGAGCGAGAGTGGAATCAAGTGTATCTGTATCAGCTGTTGCAGTATAGCCTTCTGTGCCATTAGTTGGACAGGTATTAGCTGAAGCATCATCTTTTCCCCAAGGAAGTTCATTATGAGTAGTGTAATAGCGAAGATTTGCATTTGCATACTCAACTACTGCATTTTTTGTATTTGCATCAGCGGCTTTTCGGAGTTGTTCAAAAGGATCAATGGTTGCAACAAGAGCGGTTGCTAAAATACCTAAAATCCCAATAACAACTAAAAGCTCAATAAGAGTAAACCCTTTTTGAAGTGTTTTTTGGAATTGTTTTTGGGCAGAAATCATATCTGTATCTATAGTTACAAACTCTCATACCAGTGTCAATAGGGAATTTTCTTTTCTTATTGAATTGCTGAAATAAGATTGTAAATAGGCGTAATAATAGATATGATCAAAAACCCTACTCCAGCAGCTAAAATTACCATAATAAACGGCTCAAGAGCTGTTGTGAGAGTTTTGACAGTTTGTTCAACCTCCCGCTCAAAATACTCAGATACTTTTGAGAGTGACTCATCTAACTTTCCCGTCTGCTCACCAATTTTTACCATCTCAACAAGAATGGGGGGGAAAAGAGGATTAAAACTCATCGCATCTCCAATCGTTACCCCTTTTTCTACTTGTTTGGCAATGCCTAAAATAGCTTTTTTGTAGGGGATAAGCCCCACAACATCTGAGGATTTAATGAGTGAGTCAACCACAAGAGTTCCTGTTCCAACCAAAAGACCAAAGGTTCTGGAAAACTCAGTAATGAGTGACTGTTTAATTAATTTCCCAAATACTGGAATTCTCATGACAAAAAGATCTGTTCGAATCTTTCCTACTTCTGTTTTTCTCCATTTCCGTAAATAGTGTCCTCCCAAAATAATTCCACCTACAAAAAGAAACCACCATGTTTTAATAAAATTTGATACACCCACTAAAATAAGCGTGGGAAGAGGAAGTGGAACATTTAAACTTTCATAAAACTTAGTCAAATTCGGAATAACAAAAATTAACATCACAATCATAATAATAACCATTAACGAAACAACAATAGCAGGATACGTAAGAGCTGAACGAATAGTAGATTTGAGCTTGACTTGTTTTTCCAAGTTATCTGCAAGTCGTGATAACACTTTATCAAGTAAGCCTGTCTCCTCAGCAGCTTTAACAAGAGAAATATAAATACTGGAGAATAACTTGGGAAATTTGCCAATTGCACTAGAGAATGAATTTCCTTCCTCAACGGTTACAATAATCCCAGATACAGTATCCCGCATGGCTGGGTTTTGGATTTGAGACTTTAAAATGTTTAAAGCCTGCATAAGAGTTAAGCCTGAGGAGAGCATTGAAGCAAGTTGACGAGTGAAAAAAACAATATCGGTTGTTTTCACTTTTCCTTTCATCAGACCAATCTGTTTAAAAAAATCTTCTTTCTCCGGATGAATAAAAATGGGGTGATAGTCGTGATTTCTCAGAAATATGGCTACCTCATGCTCATCTTTGGCATCCACTACTCCTTGAATAACTTTAGCTTCCTTGGTGACTGCTTTATAAACAAGTTTCATGGGATTATTCAGTAATCAGGCGGCTAAATTCTTCCCCTCGAAGTGCGTAGCCTTGTGCTTCTTCACGAGAGACAAGTCCAGAACGAACGAGTTCTGCTAATGATTCCTCAAGAGTAACCATCCCGATTTCTTTAGAGGTTTGAATCACAGAGTCAATCAAATGAGTTTTTCCATCCCGAATATTACTCGCAACTGCAGGAGTTCCGAGAAGAATTTCAACTGCAGGGATACGTCCTCCACCAATTTTTTGAACTAATCGTTGAGAGACAATACCTCTTAGAGTGGAAGCAAGTTGAATTCTTACTTGTTCCCGTTGGTGATCGGGGAAAGCATCAACAATACGGTCAATACTTTGGGCAGCAGAGTTCGTATGAAGGGTTGCAAAAACTAAGTGTCCTGTTTCTGCAATAGTGAGTGCTGCTTGAATCGTTTCCGGATCTCGCATTTCTCCAATGAGTACGACATCTGGATCTTCACGAAGAGCAGATCGCAGCGCCATACCCCAAGAATGTGTGTCTGAGCCCAACTCGCGCTGAGACATAATACTATTCCCTGGAGGATAGATATACTCAATTGGATCCTCAATCGTTAGAATGTGAGTAAATCTGGTTGCATTGATTTCTTGAAGAATTGCTGCAAGTGTACTGGATTTCCCTTGTCCTGTAGGACCAGTGACTAAAACAAATCCTTGTTTGAGAGTCACAAACGATTTACAAATTTTAGGGAGTCCCAACTCTTCCAGGGGTCTGATTTTTGGAGGAAGGAACCGTAAAGCCGCAGAGAGATAGGACCTTTGATAATAGGCATTAATACGAAATCGTCCTAAGTCTCCATACACTCCTCCTCCGTAGCCAAAGGAGAAATCTAACTCCTTATTTGTTGATAATAATTCTTTTTGCTCAGGTGTAAGAATGGTGTAAAGCATCTGCTCAATGTCATCTCCTGCAAGAAGTGGGAATTGGGTAAGTTGTTTTAAGACTCCGTCTAATCTTAACGTAGGAGGAATTCCTGCCAAAAGATGTAAATCAGATGCATTGCTTTTAATTGTTATATCTAATAGTTCTTGAATGTTCATACGGTTTATTCTTGAGCAACTCGTAATACTTCCTCAATCGTTGTTATTCCTTGTACGACCTTTAAGTATCCATCTTGTCTCATTGTAACCATCCCTTCCTCAATAGCTTGTTTCTCAATTGTATCTGCATCTGATTTCTGAATTACTAAATGAGCAATTTTATCTGTTGCAGGAAGTACTTCATAAATCCCAACTCGTCCAGAATATCCCGATCCTCCACACTCACTACATCCCTTACCTCGATATAACTGTACTTCTCCTTCAGGCTGAACAAAGAACTTTCCAAGAATTGCTTTTATCTCAGCTACCATTTGAGGAGTTGGTGTATAAGCCTCTTTACACTCAGTACAAATCTTTCGACAAATACGCTGTCCAACGATTGCATTAATGGTTGATGCTAAAAGAAAACTTTCTGCTCCTAGATCAATTAAACGAGGAAGAGCTCCCGCAGCACTGGAGGTATGAAGTGTTGAGAAAACCAAATGTCCAGTCAGGGCAGCTTGCATCGCAAGCTCCGTTGTTTCAGTATCTCGAATTTCTCCAACCAAAATAATATTGGGATCTTGTCTCAGAAAAGCCCGTAATCCTGAGGCAAAGGTCAAGCCTACACCTGTATTGATTTGTACCTGATTAACTCCAGACATTTGATACTCTACAGGATCCTCAAGTGACATGATATTCACATTAGGAGTATTGAGTTTCGTGAGAACAGAATAAAGGGTAGTCGTTTTTCCACTTCCCGTAGGTCCACAAACAAGAATAATTCCATGAGGCCGTGAAATGGCTGTCTCTAGATTTTTCAGAGCTCCTCCTGAAAATCCAAGTTCAGGAAGAGTTGGGACCCCACCGGATTTGCGCAAAAGTCGCATCACAATCTTTTCTCCATTAACTGTTGGAAGAATGGAGATACGAAGATCAACTTCTTCCTGATTAATCTTAAAGGTAAATCGACCATCTTGAGGAGAACGGTGTTCATCAATTTTCATTTCCGAGAGAATTTTAATTCGACTTGTTACGGCTTCTTGAACATTTTTAGGAAGAGACAATTTATCATATAAAATTCCATCAATTCGGTATCTTACTCGAACTCGATCGTCTTGAGGCTCAATATGGACATCTGAAGATCTACTGGATACAGCAAATTCCAAAATAGTTGAGACGATTTTGGCAATCGGTGCTTCTTTAATGATTTGACCAATCTGAGTACTGTCCACCACATTATCATGCTTGGTATATTCCTCAGTTTCTTTAACTGCTGCACCAACTTCACCAACAAGTTCCTGTCTATACTGCTGGTCAATAGCAAATTTTACTTCACTTGGCGTTGCCGCAAAAGCTTTAACTTCTAAGTCTGTTTTTTGTCTGACAAAAGAGATAGCTTCTAAATCCACGGGATTACTCATCGCAATAGAGATACTTTTGGCATCTTCGTCATAATGAAAAGGAATCAGTTGAAACCTATCAACAACAGCTCGAGGAAGAAAACTTAAGGCTTGAGGAGAGAAAGAAAGAGAGGAAAGAGAGATAAAAGGAACTGAGAGAAGTTTCGCACGAGCTTCAGCAATTTGCTCCTCAGAAACAATATTTAAGGAGAGTAAAATCTCATCCATATTCTTCCCACTTACAGCACTTTTGACTTTAATATCATCCCTTTGATCTTGAGAGAGAATATTATCTTCAAACAACACATCCACAATTGATTTTGCTTGTGATCCATTTGGAGGAGCAGAGAAGGGAGTAGGAGCAACTTCTGATACAGGTAGGGTTTGTTCTTCTTGAGTAGGGACTGGCTGAGTAGGAATTGCTTGTGACGCTTGTTCAGCAACTGGTTGGTCAATACCTGGAGCAGCAGGTGGGGGAGTAACAGGAGCAACTTGAGTAATCTCTGGCGCTTCAGCAACAGACTGGACTGGGGGAGTAGAAGGAGGAGTAAGAGGCTGCAAAACAGTAGGTTTAGAAGCTACTACTGATTGAGGAGTGTAGTTTGCGTTAGATGATGAAAGTGGTCCTCCTGAGTTATTAGTCAAAAGTAATGACACATCAGCAGAAGGTGAAGGACTTACTGGAGTATCACCGTTTTGCGGTGGCACAGGAGTAACAGATGGAGTTTGGGCAGGATTATCCATGTATATATCGTATGGAATTCAAGATAAAAGGTCAAGGAATGATTAATAAAAGGGGGAATGTGTTAGATATACAGGGAGAGAAAAAAATCTCATAAAAAGAGGAAAGAGAAGAGAGACAAATCTGTCTACGCAATTGTATAAGAAAGTCTCCTTTCTATTCTTTTTAGTTTTATTCTCAAAAGGTTTTGGAGGGGACGCCATCTCTGACGTCCCCTCCAGCTTCGATTAGGTGGTCAGAAAGATCGCAGCGACGATGATGACGACGGCAATGAAGGCGATGATCAGTGCGTACTCGACCAGCCCCACCTGGGGCTGGTTGCGACGAGGATTCTGCTGCGGTTTCTTTTGCATTGCCTTCTCCTTTGTAATCCTCACCGTCCTGGTGACTCCACCAGGTGTGAGAAAAAGAAAGTAAAGCATGTTTACTCCCCATTTCTCCTACCTGGTGATATTGAGATAAAATCCCTGTATATCTGTTAAAGAACAGCCTAGATTACTCTAAACTTTCCCAACTATACCACATCCCATAGTTAGCGTCAAGTTGAGGTTACCTATCTTAATCAAGGCGTAAAATTACCCAGCATTGGCACTCCTTATTCTGTATAATGCTCCTATGCAATCATTCCTTCTTCTGGCACAAAATACTTCTACAGTTGATACCTACTTGAAAAAATTTAGTGATGAGAGAAAGATTAGTCATTTTGATATTCGAACAATCTCTTTTGATGAAGTGAGTAGTACGAAAAAAAATAAACAGTCTATTGGTATTTCAGAAATCAAACAGATCCACAAAGTAGTTTATCTCACCCCAGGATATGGTTCAGAAAAAGTAGTAGTAATTAAAGATGCACAGCTTCTAACTAACGAAGCCCAAAATGCCTTACTTAAACTTCTTGAAGAACCACCAACTGATACCTACCTTTTTCTCATTAGTCCAACTAAAGAATCCTTTCTTCCCACCATTCTTTCTCGCTGCTTTATTGTAGAACTTGAGTATGAGATAGGGGAGAGTGAGGAATGTCTTCTTCCTGAAACTCTTTCTGAAGTGTTTGAGCTTGCAGAGCAAAAGAGTAAGAGCAAAGAGGAGTCACTTCTGTGGCTAGGGAACGCTTTATTATCCTATGAGAAAAGACTCTACACGATGGAGAACAAAAAAGAAATTGGAGACAAACTGTCTGTACTCCAACAAGCATATACAACTATTAAAGGAACAAATGTCTCTCCAAGATTAACTCTAGAAAATACCTTTCTGTCCCTTCTCTCAAACTAGATTCTCTGTTCAAAAGAGACTACAATAGCACCATGAATCTCGCATACCGCATGCGCCCAAAAACACTTTCTGACTTTGTTGGCCAACAACATTTAGTCGCAGAAGGAAAAATTATTCAACGAATGATAAAAAGTGGAGAACTCTCCTCAATCATCTTCTGGGGACCTCCTGGAGTAGGGAAGACCACCTTAGCATCCATTATTTCCCATTCTGTTGAAGGAGATTTTCATACCCTGTCCGGGGTAACGAGTGGAAAAGATGACTTACGAGCTATTTTTAAGATAGCAGAAGAAAACAAGTTACTTAATAAAAAAACGATTCTCTTTATTGATGAAATTCATAGGTGGAATAAAGCCCAGCAAGATACGCTCTTGCCACACGTTGAAAAAGGAGAGATTATTTTAATTGGAGCAACAACTGAGAATCCATCCTTTGAAATCATTTCAGCTCTTTTATCTCGTTCTCGAGTTTTTGTCATGTATCCTCACACAGAAGAGGACTTACGACTCCTTTTGAAAAAGTCACTAACGGATGAAATAGATGGAGTAGGGAAGTACAAAAAAAGTTTTACTCCCCAAGCTGAAGAGTTAATCATCAGACTTTCTGGAGGAGACGCCCGAACTCTTTTAAACGTGGTTGAAATAGCAACCCTTCAGTATAAAGAGAAGAAAATTACTGAGGAGATGATTAAAGAAATCTTCCAAACTAAAAGTAGCGCAATCTATGACAAAAAAGCAGAGGAGCACTACAATACCATTTCAGCCTTCATCAAATCTATGAGAGCATCCCAAGTTGATGCCGCCCTTTACTACTTAGCTAAAATGCTTGAGGGAGGAGAGGATCCCAAGTTTATAGCACGTCGCATGATTATTTTTGCCTCAGAAGATATAGGACTTGCAGATAGAGGAGCACTCATTCAAGCCAACACGGCATTTGAAGCGGTGAATAAGATTGGAATGCCTGAATCTCAACTCATTCTGGCACACATAGTCATTTATCTAGCCAAAGCTCCAAAATCTCGATCAGTTACCAATGCACTTGGGAAAGCCCTTCAAACTGCAAAAGAGTATCCAAATGAACCAATCCCGCTTCATTTGAGAAATGCTCCGACTCAACTTATGAAAGAGTTAGGTTATGCAAAAGGGTATGAATGGAGTGAGGATCATGTCGGACCACAAGAGGAACTAGAATTTCTACCAGAAAAACTAAAAACGAAGAAGTTTTTTGAGTAGATTTATTGACAGTTATAAAAAAAATCCGTATACTCTTCTAAATGCACTTGAGTCTACCGCAGTAGACAAGCAGCGTAGGAGAAATCCCAAAAGGAATAACTACGACGGAAGTCCACCGTTAAATATGACAATACGTGTCGGCAACGGAGCGTAAAATAAGCGTTATCTTATTGATCTGTTGACCACCACATCGGTGGTTTTTTTGTAAGATAGCGAAAGCAAGGTGGTACCGTCTCAGTAAAGAGGCCCTTGTATGTTTCTAATATTAATTAGAGATGTACACGGGCTTTTTTTTTATGAAAAAAGCACAAAAGGAGGTGAAAAATATGATAGAAGATGGAAACGGAAATGAAAAACACGCTCAGTTTAGTGTGAGAAATCCTAATGAAGCGGATACTGCTCTTGCGGGAAAAATTGCCGCCTGGACAGCCAGTGCAGGGAGTATGATTCCTAAGACACCTGAGGATATATTAAAACTCTTTCAGGCTGGAAATTCAGTAGTCGTTATGAATAACGATGGAAGGGAGATGAGTCACGGAGCAATTACCTACACATATCCAGATGGATCAGTTGAGGTTGGAGGAGTATATACAGACTCAGAACTGAGAGGACAAGGGGGAGGAACACGGGTAATCAAAGAGACCATTGCGTTAGCAAAAAAGAAATATCCAGGAAAAATTATTTTTGCTTTAGCAAATGAAGCAAGTGCTCCTATATTTGAAAAACTGGGTGCAACAGAAATGCAGTGTGCAGAGCTAGATCAGGAAGTATGGGAACCTTGTGCCCAATGTCCAAGAAATCCTCAGTTACTGGGAACTTGTACTGAATTTAAGTGCTGTGATACACCATATAATCTGACTCATATAGAGAAGTAATATGGATATTCTGCGTAGCCTAATTGGGATCAACTCAATCTCCGGTAGTGAGGAAGAAATTGTAGCGTACATAAAAAAGTACTTACAAAATCTTTCATTCACGCCTATTACTATCGGAGACAATCTTCTGGTGAAGATTAAAGGAGAAAGTCAGAATAAAGCGCTTATTTTTAACGCTCATGTTGACACGGTTGCAATTGGAGATAGAACAAGTTGGAAAACACCTCCTCTTGAAGGAGTAGTGAAAAATGGCAAAATGTATGGGATTGGAGCAAGCGATGAGAAAGCAACCATTGCGACTCTTTTATATCTAGCCAAAACTCTATCAATAAGAAAGCCTTCTTGTGATGTATTCTTAACCTTTGTTGCTCGTGAAGAAATAGATGGATCAGGAACAAAAGAAGTTTTGGAGTGGTTTGAAAAATACGAAAGGACACAGTACAAAGAAGTTGCTGGAATTCTAGGTGAACCAACTGGACTTAGCGAAATTGAGATAGCTCATAAAGGGAATATCTTTCTCACTATTACAACTAAAGGACAAAGTGGTCATGGATCTGCACCGTCTAAGATAAAAACCCATGCTGTTTTGGAAATGATCGAAATAGTAAATAAGTTAAAAAGGCTAGAAAGAACCTGGAAAGAAAAGTACTCAGATCCTGTACTTGGAGATCCAACTATTGGATTACTCACGTCAATCTCAGCAGGAGACAGTACTAGTCCGAATAAATTTCCTGATACGTGCAAAGCAACATTTGACGTCAGAACAACACCTCCTCTTCATAGCCGGGTAAAAAAAGAAGTCCAGACAATCGTAACACCTGCCAAGATTGAATATACATATACTCCCGTCTCGTATGGATATACAGAAGGAAAAGAAAAAATTGTAGAAATAACAAAACAGGTAACAAATGCGAATATCGTTGCCTCAAGCTGGTCAAATGATATGTGTTTCTTTACAGAAAAAAATATTCCAGCAGTAGTTCTAGGGCCAGGAGAAAGAGAGACTATTCATAAAGCAAATGAATATTGTCTTATAGAGAAAATTGACACATGCGTACACTACTATCATCAAATTATTGAAGAGTTTTAGCTCCTCCAACTAGGTCGCTTGCTCTTACTTGACACCCTGTGTATAATTAGTCAGTAATGTCTGTAAAGAAGCCTCAAAGTAACCAACAATCCTATACCGCTGAGAATATTCAAGTCCTTGAAGGACTGGAACCAGTACGAAAAAGACCTGGTATGTATATTGGGTCAACTGACATCATTGGACTCCATGAATCTCTTCGAGAAGTTATTGATAACTGCGTTGATGAGGCATTAGCAGGACACGCAACCAATGTCTGGGTAGTATTGAATAAAGACGGAAGTGCCTCAGTTTCTGATAATGGACGAGGAATTCCAGTAGATAAGATGCCAGGGCAAGAAGTAACTGCTTTGGAAATTGTTTTCACGAAACTTCACGCTGGAGGAAAATTCGGAGGAAGTGCCTATAAGATTTCAGGAGGATTACATGGAGTTGGAGCATCAGTTGTTAACGCCCTGTCTGACTGGTTATGGGTTGAGGTTAGACGAGATAAGAAAATCTATCGCCAGAGATATGAGCGGGGTATCCCAAAATCCAGTGTTGATGAAGTCAAAGATAGTCTTATTGACTATGATAAAGAGCGAATCAATAGAAATAATGGCACTACCGTTACTTTCTTTCCTGATGGGAGCATTTTTCAAACTATTGAATTTGAATTTGATAACGTCAAAAAAATGCTTCGAGAAAGAGCCTATCTCGTCCCAAACCTTTACTTTCACTTAGTAGATCTTCGACAAGATGAGGTAAAAGAAATTCACTACTACTTTGAAGGCGGAATTAAAGCCCTGGTTGAAAAACTCAATGATAATAAAGGTCAAATTCATGATGTGATTTACATCAACAAGTCACAAGGAGACGTACAAGTTGAAGTAGCCCTCCAATACAACGATACGTACGTAGAAAACGTCGAGTCCTATGTTAACGTAATCAACACGGTTAATGGGGGAACACATATGACAGGATTTAGAATGGCTCTCACACGTGCCATTAATGATTATGGGAAAAAAATTGGCGCTTTCAAAACGGAGGAGGACTCTATTATTGGAGATGACACGAAAGAAGGACTCACTGCAGTGGTTTTCTGCAAAATGCCTCAAGACATGATTCAGTTTGAAGGACAAACCAAAGGAAAATTAGGAAACTCAGATATTCAACCGATTGTGAATCAGATTGTCAAAGAAGGACTTGGACTCTATTTTGAAGAGAATCCATCTGACGCTAAGCGCATTTTAGAAAAAGTGTATCTTGCAGCACGAGCACGACTTGCAGCCAAAGCGGCTAAAGAGGCGGTTATTCGAAAAGGCGCACTAGAAGGCTCCTCTCTTCCTGGAAAACTAGCAGATTGTCAATCAAAAGACCCAAGTTTGTCAGAAATTTATTTGGTAGAAGGAGATTCAGCTGGAGGTTCAGCCAAGGGAGGAAGAGACCGAAAATTTCAAGCTATTTTGCCTCTAAAAGGAAAGATTCTCAATACAGAACGAGCTCGCCTGGATAAGATGATTGAGCATGAGGAAGTGAAAAATATTATAGTGGCACTTGGAACAGGAATTGGAGATACCATTAATATGGATAAGCTGAGATATCATCGAGTTATCATTATGACTGATGCAGACGTTGACGGAGAGCATATTGAGACTCTCATTCTAACTTTCTTCTATAGACATCTTCCAGAAGTTATTAGACTGGGATATCTCTATGTCGCTATGCCACCACTTTTCAGAGTCCAAAAAGGAAAAGATATCCAATATGCCTATTCAGAGACAGAACGAGAACAAATTCAAAATGGCATGGGAAAAACTGGTATAACTGTTCAAAGATACAAGGGTCTTGGAGAAATGAATGCAGAACAATTGTGGGATACCACCATGAATCCAGAAAATAGACTCTTAAAACAAATTAATATTGATGACGCAGAAGAAGCAGATGCCACTTTTACCATGCTTATGGGGGATGAGGTACCACCACGAAAACACTTTATTCAGACAAACGCGTTATCTGCCACCTTAGATATTTAAATATGAGTGACCAAGAACCAGTACAAGATAAATTACAAGAACCGTCTCGAGAAGTTTCTTTTTTTGATGAAGATACACCTTTAGAAATTACGGAAAATGAGAATTTTTCAGAAATTCATAGTGGATGGAGAAACATAGCTGGAGTAGGCCCAGTAGAGATAACTTTATATCGAATTATAGAAGCAAATGAAGAATTAGACCGTACAGACTCAGTTGAGCCAGTTGCTGGTTTAAATACTGATGGAACCATTATACTAGGGAATGAGAAAGATTTAAGAGAAGCAGGATTTTTTAGTCTAAGTGTAAGAGTAGGTGGTATTTCTGAAGGAAACAGAGTAGCAATGGCACAAAGATTAATAGGGATGTTTCAAGTAAAAGACACGCCTGTCAATGATTATCAAACACATTTTGGAGTTTCTGATATTGATGAGTATCCTCCAGGATATACTGTTATTGAAGGGACTCCCTGTTATCAAGAAGACCCAGAAAAAAAGATGAACTTCGTCTTTTGATGATCAAACCTGATAGTAAACTATTAAATAAAATACGTGTAGGCTTTAGCTTACAGAATGGAGGTGAAGAGTAATGGATATAACTAAATTACAAACAGGAAAAAACCCACAAGAGGGACTTGTTAATGTTTTTATTGAAATCCTAAAAGATGGGGACATTAAGTATGAACTAGACAAGGATTCCGGTATTATTATGGTTGATAGATTTTTGCATACAGCCATGACGTATCCTTTCAATTATGGATTTGTTCCAGGCACTCTTGCAGAAGATGGAGATCCACTTGATATTCTTGTATTAAGTGATCGAGCAGTCCTTCCTGGAACAGTCATGCCGTGTCAAATCATTGGGATGCTTGAGATGGAGGATGAGGCAGGAATTGATACAAAAGTACTTGCAGTTCCTACTAAAAAGATTGATCCACTCTACGGAGTATTTCAAGATATCACAGATGTTCCTGAAGCTATTACAAACAAAGTAAAGCACTTCTTTGAAAATTATAAGACACTTGAGCCAGAAAAATGGGTAAAAGTGAAAGAATGGAAGAATAAATCAGCAGCAATCGATGCACTGACAAAATCTATGAAATGAAACAAAGAAAGGAGGTGACACATGGCAGAAGCATTAAAAGAAGATGGAAGAGATGAAGAACAGCCTTATATTGATGAGGAATTCTTAGGGCGTTTACCTGCGGTTCACGAAGCGTTAACTACTGTGGGATGGGATAAAACTTTAAGAGGTACGCATAACGATATTGCTAATTGGCAAGGCAGTTATGCTGAAGCAGAAAGAAGAAGCCTTGATATTCAAGCAGTAGGATTAGGACTAGCACTTAACGTAGTTGATCGTGAGAGACTTTCAATATTACGAAGAACCTTACAAGCAGGAAATGATCTTGAAGAAGCAAAAAGAAAAAGAATGGCTAATATATAATTATTACATAGTTACTTTTACTAGTAATAACTGTTAGTATTATTGTCGTTGAAGATTTTAGAAATATGGATATCGGTAGATTACAACAAACAAATATTACGCAAGAGATGAAGAAGTCGTATCTTAACTATGCGATGTCTGTCATCGTGGAACGTGCACTTCCTGATATCAGAGATGGACTTAAGCCAGTTCATCGTCGTATTCTTTTTGCTATGCATGAGATGAACTTGTACCACAGTGCAAAGTTTGTAAAAAGTGCGAAGATTATTGGAGAAGTCATGGGAAAATACCATCCTCACGGAGACGTTCCAATTTATGATTCCCTTGTTCGTATGGCTCAAGACTTTTCCATGCGGTATCCTCTTATTCATGGTCAAGGAAACTTTGGCTCAGTTGACGGAGATCCACCAGCTGCCATGCGATACTGTATTACTGGAGACACTCTTGTTATAACCAATAATGGATTAGAACAAATTCAAAAACTTACACACTCAAAGGATGAATCTACAAATATCAAAGTGTTATCACTAAATGCGGAAATACATACAGCTTCGAAATGGTTCAATAGCGGTACTCATCCAACAATCCGTATTACAACACATCATGGGTTTCATATTGAAGGATCATATAATCACCCTGTTCTTATATGGACTAAACATGAAGAAACAGGAAAACCACAGTTTGAGTGGAAATTGCTTCAAGATATAAAGAAAACAGATATTGTAGTATTAGATCGTACTACAGATACACTTTGGCCAGAGAATGAAGTCTCCCTGAAGAAATTTATACCCAAAAACCCTCATTCTCGAACACAAACCAAGCAACTTCCAAAAACCCTTACTACTAGCCTTGCATTCATTCTTGGAAGTTTAACTGCTGAAGGAACACTATCACAAAAAGAAAAACTAGAATTTTGTAATAGTGATGAGGAATGGATCACGCAATTCATTTCAGAGTGGAAACAGGTTTTTCCAGATACACGGCTACACCTTTTTAAGAAAGCACCTTCCTCATATGGGAAAAAGACATATTATCGTATTGAAATTCATTCGTTATATGTCATTGCATTTCTGAGAAATATTGGTCTTTTATCAAAAAAATCTGCTCTAAGAAGAATTCCTCCTTTTATTTTACAATCCCCAAAACCTGTTGTAGCAACATTTCTTAAAGCCTACTTTGAAGGAGATGGGTCAATAAGCAGTAGTCGAAAAATGATTGAGCTCTCATGTGTCTCCATGAGTGAAGAATTGATTGATGAAATTCAAATTCTTCTGTTACGCTTTGGAATCTTAGCAACCAAACGTTTTGATAAATATCGAAATATACATAAGCTATATCTGAGAGGAAGAAAAAATTATATCCTGTTCAGTGAAACTATTGGATTTATTTCACAAAGAAAAATAACAGCATTAAAACAGGTCATTAGTACCATGCAGAAAGATCAAAGTCTTTTTGACTTTGTCCCTTTCCTTAAAGACTATATCTATCAAATTCTTGATAAAACACTTTCTTACGACAACGTAAGGTCCTTTGTATATAAACACAATTTCGATCGTTATGGAGGTATGATTCAACATCATCAAGCAATAGAATCATCTATTCTTTCTCAACTCCAACCTGATACTATTGAACTTTTTACCACTCTTCTTAAAAATCACTATATCTTTGACAAAATAGAATCAATAACAAAAGGGGATGAGAAGACTGTCTACTCAATAAAGGTTGATAGTAGCTGCCATTCATTCGTTGCAAATGGATTTATTAATCATAATACCGAAGCAAAGATGGCAGCCATCACAGCTGAGATGCTAGCTGATTTGGATAAAGAGACAGTTTCTTTTAATCCAAATTTTGATGGAAGTGAAAAAGAACCCCAATATCTCCCAGCTCGTTTGCCTAACCTTCTTCTCATGGGATCTGAAGGAATTGCTGTTGGTATGGCAACCAAAATTCCTCCTCACAATTTAACTGAGGTAGTGGATGCAATTATCCATTTAATTAGTAAATCAACTCTTTCTCACACCAGTGAGATGTCTGATGGAGGAAGTATGAAGGGGTCAGATGTAACTGTTACCAATGAGGTGTCTATTGATGACTTATTAGTATACGTTCAGGGACCAGATTTCCCAACTGCTGGAACTATTTTTGATATTAATGAAATTAAGCAGGCATACTACACCGGGCGCGGAAAGGTACTGATTCGTGGAAAAGCAGAAGTTGAGGAAGTAGGGCAGGGCAAATCAGCCATCATCATTACTGAGCTTCCATACCAAGTGAATAAAGCCCTTTTGGTTGCAAAAATTGCTGATTTAGTAAAAGAGAAAAAGATTGAAGGAATTTCAGATTTACGAGACGAGTCAGATAGACGGGGACTTCGGGTATATGTTGAACTCAAACGAGACGCAGTTCCAAAAAAGGTACTCAATAATCTATATAAGCTGACCTCTCTCCAAACCAGCTTTCCTGTCAATATGGTCGCACTTGTTGATGGAACTCCACAAACAGTTAATCTCAAACTGATCTTAGAAGAATACCTTAAACACCGATATATCGTAATTCGCCGCCGTTCTGAATTTGAACTAAGACAAGCCAAAGCCCGACTGCATATTTTAGAAGGACTTAAAATTGCTGTTGATCATATTGATGAAGTAATTAAAACTATTCGAGAATCAAAAGATCAAGAAGAAGCAAAGAAAAATTTGATGGAAAGATTTAAACTTTCTGAGATTCAATCAGTGGCTATTCTGGACATGCAACTCCGTCGTCTTGCTGCACTTGAGAGACAAAAAATTGAAGATGAGTTAAAACTCGTTCAAGAAACGATTGCCTATTTAGAAGACTTACTTGGACATCCTGAAAAGATTTTAAGCGTTATTAAAGATGAACTTCTTCATATCAAGACTAAGTATGCAGACCCTCGACGTACAAAAGTATTCAAAAATAAAGTGGATGAATTCTCAGAGGAAGACTTAATTCCAAACGAACCAACGGTTATTAGTATGACAGAAACTGGATATATCAAGCGCCAAAGCCTTAACTCATTCCACGTTCAACACAGAGGAGGCAAGGGAGTATCAGGGATGAAGATGAAGGATGAAGATACTATCTCACACATCAGATATGCAGAGACTCATGACAATATTCTTTTCTTCACCAATAAAGGCAAAGCATATCAAACCAAAGCGTATGAAATCGCTGAAAGTTCTCGTGTTGCTAAGGGAACAGCAATGGTTAATCTTTTAAATATTGAAGCAGGAGAGCAAGTCGAGTCATTTATTGTCTATAAGAAAACTGCGAAAGGCTTTATTTTCTTAACAACTAGAAACGGAACAGTTAAAAAGAGTGCTTTATCTGAATTTGAAAATATTCGAAAAAACGGCATGATTGCTATTAAGCTTGAGGAGAAAGACGAACTTGTCTGGAGTCATCTCTCAAGCGGAGATAACCACGTTCTCATAGTTACAAAAGAAGGCAAAGCGATTAAGTTTAACGAAGCAGAAGTTCGCCCTATGGGAAGAGCAACAATGGGAGTACGGGGAATCAAAACATCCTCAACTGATCGAGTAGTAGGAATGGATCTTATTAAAAATGATGCCAATCAATCTCTTTTTGTCATTATGGAAAATGGACTCGGAAAAATCACGACAGTTAATCAATTTCCTCTGCAAGGAAGAGGAGGACTTGGAGTAAAGGTAGCAAAAGTAACAGATAAGACAGGAGGAGTAGTTGCAGGCCAAATTGTGCCACCAGACGCTGAGGAAGTCATTATTACCTCTAAAAATGGGCAAGTAGTACGACTCAGTCTCAAAACCATTCCACACCTCGGACGTGACACGCAGGGGGTTATTCTCATGAGATTTTCTGATACCTCTGATAAAGTCTCAGCAGCCACCTGTCTTGAAAAAACAGAAGGCGCTGAATAAGCTTTCTCTCCTTCGCTCCTCTTTCATTCCACGTAAAACAGTATAACTGTATTTCTTATATATAAAGGGAAATATATCCAGAAGACAAACTATCCTAGCTTAGAGGAGGAAAAAGACTGCTGCGCCCAAAATACCAAGAACTACTCCTCCAACTCCCAACAGTGTTGGAAGTGTGGTGTTTCCCGTAGGAGCAATTGTTACAATTGGTGCAAGTGTTGGAGTGGGAATCAAAGGAACAGGAGTAGGTGTGCTGGTTGGAACCTGAGCAATAATAGTTTGCGTAGGAGTTGGAGTATTCGTTGGTGGAACTGGTGTTGCTGTAGGGATGGGCGTATTTGTTGGAATAGGTGTAGCTGTTGGAGTTGGAGTTGGTGTATTGGTTGGTCGAGGCGTAGCTGTTGGAGTTGGACTAGGTGTATTTGTAGGACTAGGGGTAGCTGTTGGAGTTGGGGTTTTCGTAGGGGAAGGGGTTGGTGTTTTTGTTGGAGTAACCGTGGGCGTAGCCGTTGGAGTAACTGTAATAGTTGGAGTGATAGTAGGTGTTGGAGTAGCAGTTGGCGAAGGTGTAGGCGTTGGTGTAACATTTGCTTCACAGGTACTCACACCTTGAGCTTGTGAGCCTGTCCCACAAGTATTCACAGCACTCACTTCACATCGATAGGCTCTCCCAACGACAAAATTAAAAGGAATAGAAGTTGTAGTAACACTTTGCGTCACCACTGTCTGGTTAGTTGAAATATCGGTTACTTTAACAATGTATGAAGCAGCACCTGGCACACTATCCCATTTACATACAGCTTGAACAGTAGAACACGCAGGAACTGCAGCACGCTGCCTGACATCTTGATTCTGCTGCGTTTGTGTAATAAGCAAGTATCCTCCTAACAACAGCAAAGCAAAGATAAATAGGCCAATTATTAATGATCGTAATTTAACTTGTAAGTACATACTATTGACACGTTGGACAATCTATTCTGACATTTGGTACAACTGACGGTACAGGACACGCTGATGGCGATGGAGTTGGAGTTGGAGTTGGTGTTTTCGTAGGGGTGGGGGTTGGTGTTTTTGTTGGCGAAGGCGTTGGCGTCTTGGTAGGAGAAGGTGTTGGGAGAGCTTGGCACGTATTAGTTAGTCCATCATGATATTGAGCTTGAGTTCCACAAGGAAGTTCTCTAAATGTTCCTGGAACATTAGGATCAGCTGGGTTTCCTTCAGTGGAACACTTCTCAATAGTTTTGTAGTGAGTAGCATCGCATTTTTGAGATCCTTCACAATAAGTAACACAAACAGGAGTTGGAACGTTTTTAGGGACACAATTGACACTTACTTCACCAAGAGGTGGACTTTGCCCATTTAAGCCTTTAAGAATCAATGTCTGATCATCTGCCCGAGTACACGTATAGTTCCCTTGATTTTTGACAACTGCAGTTAAAGAGAACCAGTCGTTACAATTTGGATCTCCCGAACAACCTATGGTATTTACTGTCCAAGGAACAAGGTAGGATCCATCACTTGAATCAAATGTAACTCCATTCGCTTGATTTCCTGAAAAGTTGCCTGGATAGACTGGTATGGCACTGGATTGAGCTTCTCTCAGCAAACAAATAACGTCACTACATTGATAGTTATTATCTAATTCAAATCCCCGCACATTAGCTGCAACAGATACCTCTCCAGCACTTCCTAACCCACGAACTCGAATCTTTCCACTTAAGTTTACTGAGTCGATACAAGCAGAGCCATATTGACCACCATAGT
Source organism: uncultured Gammaproteobacteria bacterium (assembly GCA_964571255.1). GTDB lineage: Bacteria > Patescibacteriota > Microgenomatia > Levybacterales > UBA12049 > CAZNAA01. The sequence goes on along the minus strand of CAZNAA010000001.1, from coordinate 189,369 downwards.
TAGGATTAGGACAAGCAGGCGCTCCAGCACAGTTAAATTGTGCTGCACAAGCTTTTGAAAAATATTGCGGAGTAGAATAAGCATAAATATATGATCCAATAAAGAACAGACAAAGAAGTAAGAATGATTTAACAAACAATCGCTCCATTAGTAGTATGTGACTCCTTTCATTTGCTGAGTAAGCCAACTGTCATATGAATCAAAAGACGTAACATTCTCATCAAGCACTTTCACAATCATCATTGCTCCTCCAGTTGAGATAATAACCGGGGAGACTTCTCCTTTTTTTACTTGAAAAAGCGGAGCTTTTAACTGAGCATCCATGGTATTTCCTTTTGTCACTCTTATTCCTTCCTGAAGTCTCATCTGCGAGATTTGACGAGCATATTTGGATTTGAGTCTTTCAAAGGCTTGAGAAAGAGTAACACTTGAGGAAACGAGATTTCTCATCTCTTCAAGAATAGTTTGTGCTTGTCTTTTATTGGCTTCAAACTCTTTTACTTCTGGACTAATATAAACGGAAACCATGTCTACTTCTTTCCAAGCCTCTACATCTTCCATCACTTGTTTTTTGAGAACATACTCAGAAAGAGCTGTCTGGTTGGATAGTAAGCTTTGAATTTTTTCGTTACTAAACATTTTTTTCGTAGATAGCTCTTCTTTTTCCTCGGAAAGAGTACTACTTGTTACCGTTATATTTTTCTTTTGGGCCTCACTCTCTACCAATTTCTTCTCAAGCAGTAAATTCAAAAAATATTTTCTTCCATCAGGACTAGAGAGAACTTCATCAGCTTGGAGAGGGATAGCTTGTCTAACATAGTCTTCTAGCTCTCCTTTAGTAACTACCTGATCTCCAAAAGAAGCAGCCAAAGTAGACGTATCAGCCCGCTGTCTGACATCTTGATTTTGTCTGAGAACAAAGAGTAACAGAGGGAAGGAAACAAAGAGTAAGACTATAAGAATAATGACAAACGCACGACGATTTAGTTGCATAGTTACCTATTTATCGTAGTTCAATTCTTTTCTGCTAGTCAATGGGTGTTATTGATATCCTTTAGCTTGAAGTGTAAATAATTTGGCATATCGTCCCTCAAGCTTCATCAACTCTTGATGATTGCCTTGTTCCTGAATTGCGCCATTGTGCAGTACATAAATTTGATCTGCATGCCTTACTGTTGAGAAGCGGTGGGAAATAATAATAACGGTTTTATCATTCGCTAGCTTATCGACTCGTTTGAATATCTCGCTTTCGGCTTTCGCATCAATTGAGGCAGTTGGTTCATCTAGTACTAAAACAGGTGCATTTCTAAAAAAAGCACGAGAAAGGGCGATTTTTTGCCATTGGCCTGTGGATAATTCTTCTCCTCCTTCAAATGTCCGTCCAAGCATTTGCTCATATGTATTCGGAAGTTCTTCAACAAATTCTTGAGATCCTCCTTCTTTGGCAGCTAATTCAATAAGAGGAAGAGTAGGGGATTTGGTAATATTTCCAAAGTAAATATTATCCTTCACCGTATGCTCATACCGAGCAAAATCTTGAAAAAGAACTCCTAATCTGTCATACCAACTTTGTAAATCTATTTCTTTGATATTTACCCCATTAATCAAAATCTCTCCACTGTCTACATCATAAAATCTCGCTAGAAGACGAATAATAGTCGATTTCCCAGCTCCGTTTTCTCCAACAAATGCAATTTTGTCTCCTGGGTTAATACTGAGAGAGACGTGTTTCAAAATTGGTTTTTTACTTCCAGGATAGGAAAAAGTAACTTCTCTAAGTTCAATAAGAGGAGGAGTTGAACCTGTTACGAGAGTTCCTGGTGTTTTATACGGAAGAAGAGAAGGAGCATCCAATACTTCAAAAATACTTTGCACATACAAAGCATGTTCAAAAATACTCGTTACTCCTCGAAGCATACCTCGCATGCCTCCTGAAAATTGATTCACAACACTTTGGTAAAACTGGATATCTCCAACCGTTGCTTTTCTACTAAGAACAAGAAGCAGCACATACACTTGGACTCCTACATAGATAATAGTTGAGAATAGATTATAGATAACTCCAATCAAATGCGTTTTCTTAGCAGCCTTTAGATTTTCATAGAAAAAGGCCTCTTGAACTTCTTTTATCTCCTTAAGAAATCTTTTTCCTAGAGAATATAACTTAATTTCTTTAATTTGTTGCTGATCTTGTAGTAAACCGCTCAAATACCAAAACCTCTTTCTTGTTTGACTATTGGCAGACCAAATACCCCAAGAAATATGTGATTGAGAAATACTTAAATAAAACTCAGGCAAAACAACAAACAAGATAAAAAAAATAAGGAAACTATTTAACTGCCAAATGGCAACTAGTCCAATACCCACTTGAATAATATTTTGAGAAATATACAATAATTCTGTGAGTAAGTTTTGAGGCCGATGATTCATAGTATCTCTTACCTTTTCAAGGGTGTTTTTGAAATCACTATCTTCAAAATAGGCTGGATCAAGTGAAATGATTTTTGACAAGACAAGCTGATTGAGATGAATAGGTAGTTTGGTGTACAAAACAATTTCGTTATAACTTTGAACTCGATACACTACGTCTTGGACAAATTGAAGAGACATACCACTTCCAATCAGAATATACAGTGTTGTCATTTCAATCGGCTGTCCAGAAATAGCTGCAACAACTGCATCAATAACAAGTTTGAAAATGTAGGCGTTTAAAAAAGGAATAACTGCTGGAACCAAAGAAGTAAGAAAATACACCGTAACCGTTTTAGGATCCACTTTCCAAGCAATTTTCAACAAGCGGAAAGAAACAATAACGCACGTTTTTATCTTTTTTATTGACTCAAGTGAAAAATATTCTTTCATATTTTGATACTACCATAGCAGAGAAAAATATTGATTACATACTCCTAACAAAATAATTATAGGATTTTGGTATAATGAAAAGATGGAAATAAACGGAAGAGAGATTGCTCAAGCAATTTATGATCAATTACAACAAGAGGTAGCACATCTTGCACTCCAAAAAGTAATTCCACATATGGTTGTTCTTTTAATAGGAGAGAATCCCTCCTCACTTTCTTATATTCGCCAGAAAAAGAAATGGGCTGAGTATATTGGAGCAAAACTTACCATTCTTCCCTATGATGATACCGTTTCAGATAGGCTGTTACTCAGAAAAATCGAAGAGTTAAATAACGATCCGACAGTTCATGGGATTATCATCCAACTCCCACTTCCACCTCATTTACCAGAACAAACCCTAACTCAAGCGGTAGTTACAAAAAAAGATATTGATGGATTTAAAAAAGATTCTCCCTTTGCAGTTCCTATTGCCCAAGCTATTTTATTTATTTTGGAAGTAATTCATCCAGAAGAAACTCTGGAGTGGATTAGATCTCAACAGGTTGTTGTAATAGGGGAGGGTAAAACTGCAGGAGAACCAATCATTACCTTTCTACGAGAGCAGGGAGTATCCGTTAATGTAATTCATCATGATACCCCAAACCCACAAGATCTTATGCGAGAAGCAGACATTCTCCTGTCCTGTGTTGGGAAAAGACAAATAGTAACTGCTGACTCGATTAAACAGGGAGTTATTTTACTTGGAGTTGGAATCCATACAGAAGAAGAGGGATTAAAAGGAGATTATGAAGTAGAGGAAATAAAAGAAAAAGCTGCTTACTATACTCCAACTCCTGGAGGAGTCGGACCGGTAAATGTAGCCTGTCTTTTGTCAAATCTTGTTGAAGCAAGTAAAAATGAATAGTATAGGAGAATTATATCCTCGAAAAGAGTATCCACATTACGATGGGAAACAGAAAAGGTGTATTGACGAGAAAGGCTAAAATTGATACAAATAAGAAGTGATTGAAGAGTTAAAAAAACCCCTTATTCTTATTGCCTCAGGTATTCTTCTTTTCTTTATTATCTCTAAATTATTTGGTCCAATTCCATTTACCGTAACCAGTGTTGCAAAAAATGATGTCTTTACTGCTGATGGAGTAGGGGAATCCCAAGGTGTTCCTGAAGAAGCACGAATTTCTTTAGGAATAACTGCTAAAGGAAAAACAGTTGAAGAAGTAAGAAATCAAACAAATACAGTGAGTAACAGACTAACTGAAGAACTTAAAAAGCTTGGGATTGAGGAAAAAAGAATTAAAACATCCTCATACAATATCTATCCTGAATATACACAAGATATTATTCGTCCAACACTTTTTCCTATAGCCATGGATTCTTCCTCTACCCCAGAAAATGGAATTTCTGGCTACACAGCTAATATCACGCTTGATGTAACAGCAGATACGATTGAAAAAGCAAACAAAGCAATTGATAGTGCAACAAAGCTTGGGATTAACCAAATTGGAGGAGTTCAATTTGTTATTTCTGATGAAACAAGAGAAAAACTCACAGATAAAGCTCGAAACGACGCGATTAATAAAGCCAAAGAGAAGGCACAACGAATCGCTAAAGCAGCTGGATTAAAATTAGGAAAAGTTATTAACATCTATGAATATCCAGTTGGGGCACAAGATAACTTTCAATACGAGGCGAAATCAACAATGGGAAATGGGGAGCCAGCTCGAACTGATTTAAATCCTGGAGAATCTACGATTAAAGTAAATGTTTCTCTAATTTACGAAATTCGCTAAGCTTACTCTTTGTCCTTATTTCCACTATGAAAGCTCTTATGTACTTCTCGAAGTTGCTTATTCGTAATATGGGTATAGATTTGAGTCGTGGCAATATTTTTATGGCCCAACATCTCCTGAACAGAGCGCAAGTCGGCTCCATTCGTGAGTAAGTCTGTTGCAAATGAGTGACGAAGCGTATGAACAGTCGCATCCACTGGAAGACGTGATTTCTGGACATACTTTTTTACAATGCGCTCAACGCTTCGTGCAGTTAAACGCATCTTCTCACCCCCATCTTCTTCATTAATGTCCCGAGAGTAGCGAATAAATAGAGGTTTATATGCATCCTTTCTCTCAGCTAAATATTTTTGTACCCAGGTGGCTGCATCATCTGAGATAAAAACGATTCGCCCTTTTCCTCCTTTACCAATCACTCCAAACTCACGCCTGTCAAAGTTAATTTGATGATGATTTAGCTTCACTAGTTCTGAAACCCGAAGCCCTGTTGAGAAGAGAAGCTCTAAAATAGCTCGGTCTCTTAGTCCTTCTTCACACGCTATATCCACAGCATGGGTTAACTGCTCAATCTGACCTCGTTCCAAAAACTTCAAACTTCGACTCTCAGTACGAGGAAGTTCAATTTTAGTTGGCTCAAGCGTTGCAATATCATTTTTGAGTAAATACTTAAGAAAAGAACGAAGACAGATTACGTAGTAATTTTGAGTTACTTTCTGAAGAGGCTTACCTCGCTCATCAGTCTTTTGAGAGAGAAAGACTCGGTATTTTCGAATAACAGAGAGGTTGAGATCTGCTACCGTTTTTCCGTCCATATGAACCAAAAACCAGTTATAAAAGACTCGAAGATATTGTTTATAGTCTCTAATCGTAAGTTTTGAGACATTGCGCTCAATACTTAGATATTCAAGATACTGGTCAATAAGTTTGGCTAGCTCCATTGGTATTTATCTTACCAGATTTTCCAACTCTGAAAGAAGGGTAGGAGAGAGGAAGCGTATAAAGTCCTGTTAATTCACCTCTCTCATTTTTTACTCTTCTAAATCCCATATTCTGTGCTGGTTTATCATATCTTTTTTCAAAACGCAGTTGCTTCTCTTGACTGGTAGTATCTATCCAAGAGTTGTATTCAGCAGGAACTAAATCCACAGCACTTACTCTTACAGCTTGAGCCCACTGTAAAAAAAGAGTGAGCATGACATGACCCCATTGAAATTGCCTTAATAAAGTAGTTTCAAACCCATCAGAACTTTTCCTTTCTACTCCTTGAAGTTGAACAACTGTGAGTGCATCAACAGATATAGGCAGATCTCCAAATATATTCGTGTTCTCATCATAATCAGTAAAAGCATCCTCTCGTGAGTAAAAACTTAACATCGCAAGCCAACGGGTATCAGGATTTTTCTTTACACCTAAGAAGAAACCATAATCTCCATCAGAAAATTGTGTTTGAGTATTAGTACTCTTTTTATTTATCTCCCTTGATGGATAAATAGTTCCAGTTCCTGCAAACGGTTGAATAGAGAAGTTTGCCTCTTCTATTTTTCCTTCTTTTGTCTTGTGCCTATGAACTAATTCACTTACTCTTGCAGGGTTAACTCTCTCAGCAAATTTATCAAGAGATTGACGCACTCTTTCTCTAGCTTCCTTATTGTCACTAGAGATTTTTTCTAGTTTCTCAAAATCTCTATATACCGGAAAGAGTCCAGCCATAAGTTGAGCTGTTATTATTTGTTTATCTTTTCTCAAAAAAGGAAGTGAAATCATTGTTTCTATTAACATAATGGGATTGTATAAGGAGGTAAATAAAGCGTCAAGTTAACAAGATCCGATAGATGTTCGAATAACGACCGAGCTAAATCCTGCAGTTTTAAATAATGACTCTAATTGAGTCATTGCATTCTTATTTGCTTCCTCAAGTATTTTCCCTTCACATGCAGCCTGTCTAATCGTTTTTTCAGCCACTGATCGTGCCTGAGACTCAAGTTGTGGATCACCTTTCGTTAGAAGACTCTGACGCCTGTCATAGACTCGGGTTTGATCAGAATAGAGATTCACCACAAATATTTCAGGTGAGGGGAGAGTAAGGTAGAGGGAAGTGCCATCAACCGTAATATCTCCTTTTTGCACTTTTGAGAGGTCAATTCCTGCAATTACTTGTCCTTGAGCAATAAGAAGAAGCCTATCCCCAAAGAAAAACTGTTTAATTTGTCCCCCTTCAGATTTTGCATCAATCACTTTTTCAATAGTGAATGAAGCCGTTTCGAGCCTATTTAAAGACTCTAGTTGTTTAATTACTGTTTGAGATGAAGTATTAAATACATAATCAGGTTTAAATTGCTTTACGACAAAGAAAACTGCAATGAGTAATACTATTCCCAAAACAGCAACAAACCCAATAAGACGAACTGATTTGAATAGAGAAGGTAAGTTCATACTTTTTAGTATACCAAATTCACTCTTTAGCTACACTTGACAAGATTAATCAACCTATAGTAGTATATGCGGTATGGAACAATACATTAATCGAACAGCCTATGAAGAGTCACGTGAACGCCAAATCCAAAACGGAGATGAAGTAGATAAAGCAGAAGAGGAGATTAGGCAAAGACAATTAGAAACAGTGTTTATATTCATTCAAGCTTATCTTCTTCTTGAAGCACAAAAAAAACGACAAGCGAATCCTCGACAAACATATTCATCAACAGAAAAGAGAAGAGTTGATCCATTTAACACATTTTCTCAAATATTACTTGGTTTTATCGTCACTTCATTATCAGCATTATTTGTATTAGGAGGGATTGGAGTCGCAAGAGAATTTATTAACAATCCACAACAACCAACGCTTTCAGCACCACCAACAGCTACCCTACCCCCTCGAAAAAGACACCTAGCCGCAATAAATGCTGCCCTTTCTAAAGAGCTTGAGCAATCACGACGGAATCCTGACGGAAGACTCTATCGTTCTATTGAGATTACAGATGGTGCAACAGATTTAGATAGAGCTTCCTTTGTAAATGTACGTAAGGAGCCTCAACTCGATTCACAAGTTGTAACAAGACTTCCTGTAGGCACTGTTCTGAACGTAGATAATATCGTTGTTGAAGGAGACGATCCATACACAATAGGAATAGAAGCAAAAGCAGGGAAGTGGACTGCGTTTGATTGTAATAAAGCTGGAATAACAAAAGTAGAAGAAACACCAATCCCAAAAGGCACGGTGTGTACTGTTTCAATGATTTATGCTAAACCCAAAAAGTAAAGACAGCTTGTAACTCCCCCAGTCAAGCTTATATAATTCTCTTCATGACTCACAACTCTTAATCTCTTTGTAGATTACCATATGCGGAAATAACTTCAGGAACACTTACCAAAAAACATATAGTTGCTATTGGCCTTCCAACTGAACCTCCTATATAAAGATCGAATGTCTATTAATCATTAAAAAGCTACAGAGAGTTATGACTAATGCAGATTCAAAACACGTCTTCGAACACGCAGTAGCTAGATATAATCAAGTACTTACTAATGGGTTAACTCCAATAGATCCAGAAGAAATGGGTCTTGGATCTAATTTCTCTTCTATTTGGAACAACCACCCTGAATCACGTCCCTGAGCCTGATCCTACAACGTCACCAAATGCCCTAGGACGCGTTGAATGAGGGCAAGATGAATACTTGGACCTCTGTTTTTTGTCAGGCAACTAAAAACAATCTTTTTAGGGTAAAAAGATCCTCCCTATGGGAAAAGGTACCAGGGAGAACACTGTTTTCACAGATTATGCCTGAATACAGGGAAGGAGGCTGTGTGAAAAAGAATTTAAAGCTCATAGTTATTGAAAGCAAGAAATCGAGTATTCGGAGCACGAATGGAGCAGAATAGCATTTGAGAAAATCAAGGCTATACAAGAAGAAAAATGAATAAAATCAAATCTGTCCCAAACCTAGGTCCTCCCCAGAACCAACCATGCGTCATGTCGTAAAAGTATTATTATACGACATAAGCATATATAAGCCCCGTCCTGACAAAACAACACATTTTCTTCTTTAAAGAAGAAACAATTACTACTAAGAGAGAATACGCTCTAAATCTTTCTTTATATGCGTGTTATCTACACTCTTTGAGTAGAAACTAATTGTTTATAACTAGGCATCTGTAGCACTCTCCTCTGGAGAGGCTTCATACTACTTCTAGATTCTGTGAAAAGTGGAGCTTTTCCTATACCCTGCTCTACTAAGAACTTGAGCCTGTTTAGGTTCGTGAAAACTGATCTCTTTTCCCTAAAAAAATGAACACATTTCGTATTTTTTAAATCTGTGAGCTACTATTCCCGAAGAGAACAAAGCGACACCTGGCAGTCCTCCTCCGAGAAGAATACGCCCTAACCATCTTTTTTAGGCACGAATTGAAGCTAAAAATAGTTATCCACATTATGTATCAAACTATATCATTTATGTCTTATAGGATTATTTCTGACTATATCAATCTGTATCAGTACTACAGGACCTACTCATCTTCTACTCTCCCACTTTCCTATTTATTTTCCCATTCATCACTCTCCTTCTTCTCTTTTCTCGTATGTGAACGCTACACTCACAACAATATCTTTTTATCAATAATCTAAATTATGTTCTTATGGAAAGAAAAAAAAACAGATAGTATACTATAGGATTCTATTAAGACTACTTCCCCCAAGTACTAAATAGCAGAAGAAAAAGAAAAACAGCTACAATTACCCATAAATATTCTAGGAGTACTCCTTTAAATAGCTTTCGCTCAAGCCAGACATGTGACATCCCCCCTAAGGCATAAAAAATTCCTGTTAAGAAAAGCGCAATTACTGTTGAGGAACTTGGCCAGAACCACAAAACCATAGCCAATTCCCAAATACAAATGGTGAGTCCCAAAACCCACAATGAAATATTATAGGTCTTTTCTGAGAGTGAATATGTCCAAAGGGTATGATACATCAAAAGATACGTATAGATAAAAACAAGAATTCCTTCATATAACACATAGATGTGAAATGAAAAAACAGTTGCCGTCATAAAGAAAAAAGCCAGAAGCGTAATGATATAAGAGACAATTCGTGCTCCAGATAGCAGCTGAATGGTTCGAATAGCACTGACAACAAAAATATTCTGACTTAAATACAATGAGTACAACCCAAAAGAGTACAGAAGCGTTAATCCTAAACGATAAATGAGACGTTCTGGAACAAGAGAGTAAAAAAGAGCAAAGGACAAGGTATAGAAAAATGGTAAGATAAATACGCCGTATTCACTTTTCTCATCTAAATCTTGCTTAAGTGCCCAGTAGAGAAAGATATCTGTGAGAATAGCAACCCCTACTACTCCTGTTAGTGCATAGGCTCCAAGTTGTCCTAAAAACACTTCACTCAACAGAAGAAGAAGTGACAAAATACTAACAGAGATAATAAATTTTTGTCTCTTTGGAATAACAACGGTAATAACTTTCTTCCCTTCTCTATTTACTTTGAGATATGGTTTTATCCATTTAGTAAATGAGAGAAGTTGGGTGGGTGTATAAGAAGGCATGATTTTATGATATCAGTTCTTCTGGAATATCAAAATTTGCATAGACTTTCTGAACGTCTGAGAGAGATTCTAACTTATCTAAAAGAGAGAGGATTTTTTGTGCTTTCTCCGCATCGTCAATTTTGACAAGAAGAGTTGGTTGTCTAGTAAACTCAGCTGTTGTTATTTTCAGACTTTGACTCAAAAGATTCTCTCTAACTTTATTTAAATCCTCAGGTTTAGTATAGATAATGATCTCCTCCTCACCATCCTCTACATCTTCTGCTCCAGAATCAATAGCCATAAGAAAGAGTTCATCAAAACTTTTCCCTTCTTTCTCAACCGTAATGAGTCCCTTTTGTTCAAACTGGTAAGAAACCGCTCCCTGAACACCTAATGTTCCTCCCCCTTTATCCAGCGTGCTTTTCACTTCACTTACAGTTCTCTGTTTATTATCGGTTGCCGTTTCGATAATCAGACTGACTCCATGAGGAGCAAAGCCTTCATACACAGCCTCTTCAAGAGCAGCTTCCCCTTTCCCACTCGCTCGAGTTATCGCTCTATCAATATTGTCTTTTGGCATATTTGCACTGCGTGCTGCATCAATAGCCAAACGAAGTTTAAAGTTAAAAGCAGGATCCGCTACTCCTCCGCCTTCTCGAACAGCAAGAGTAATAGCATTGGAGAGTTTGGTAAAGGTTTGTCCACGCTTTGCGTCATTAACTCCTTTTGCCCGTTTAATTGTTGCCCACTTAGAATGTCCACTCATAGGATAAAAAAGTAAGCAGGATGCTTACTCTACGCTCATATTATACCTCGGATATGTTGACTTTTGCAATAAAACTAACTACAATTTTTGAATCGGTAATACGAACCATGATAATACCACACACAGACGCCATCCAAGCAGCACTTAAAGGAGACTGGAAACTTGCTGTCCAACTAAACGAAGCCCTTCTTGAAGAGAACCCAGATGATATAGATACACTTAATCGTCTTGCGTTTGCCAAGGCAAGTCTAGGCCAAACAAAAGAAGCTAAAGCTTTATATCATAAAGTATTGCAACTAGATACCAAAAATCCTATTGCTACTCGCAATATCAAACGACTATCTAGTCTTTCTGCGACTCCAGGACAAGCGCTGATGAATAATATCTTTATTGAAGAACCTGGAAAGACAAAAGTAGTTGAACTCACCAATATTGCAGATCAAAAAATTCTTATCCCTCTTCGTTCTGGTGAACAAGTTTCTCTTTCTGTCAAACGAATGAAAATTTTCGTACTAGACCACAACAAACAATATATTGGCATGCTTGCCGATGATTTGAGCAGACGACTCATTAATTTCATGGAGGGTGGAAATAAGTATGAAGCGTATATCAAAACAGTTGATAATCATAAAGTGATCATTTTTATCATCGAAACCGTTCGTGCACCCCAATTCCAAAATCATCAGTCATTTGTAAATCCTATTGAAAAACATAAACTTACAGTAGAACATCAAAAAGCCAGAAACGAAGCTGATGAGGAGAAAGAAGAGCTAAAAGAAGACCCACCAGAGGAATCAGAGGAAGATGCAGAAAAAGAAGAAGGAGTAAAAGATTTTTACCTAGAATGACCTTTCTGAAAGATAATTTTTCCTTTTGCTAACGTTTTTTGAGCCTGTTTTACCTGCTTCATTTTCCGTCCATTAAATCCCCGTAAAGACACAACACTCCAGATAAAAGAGATAACAAGAAGAACTCCAATCATTATATAGATATTCATAGTTAAAATGCGCTTGTCTCTTTACTATCTTTCCCAATAACAAGTGTAATATCAGCAGTAGGAGTTTCCTTCCCTTCTTTTAGAGACAGGCGAAAAATTTTCCCAATCTTCTCTGCTGTATAGGAAGGAGGATTTTGCGCATAACTCACGTAGGACCCAGCCTTATCTTGTGTTGCAGTCGTTACGGAAATAACGGTTGCACCCATTGAGAGAAGAATTCTCTCCGCCCTTTTCCCAATTCCAGAGATACCTGACGCATTTACAATCGCAACAGTCTTGTCCTCTTTTACAATAGATTGATCAGTGAGTACGTTTTCAAGAAGTGAATCCGCATTCTCCATCGAGATAGGAATCATAATTTCTGATTTTTCCACAGAGTCTTTCTTGACTGATTTGAGAAATATCCCAAGCCTGATCGTATCAATTAGAGTAAACGGATTGTCTTTTTTATACCTCTTGGTAAGAAGAGAAAAGAACTCAGAATCCCCCGACTTTTCACTCGTATCTGTATTTCCTTCAAGAGTAATTTTGACATCCGTTGGAATTCCTAAAAGAGTACTGGGAGAGGAAAGAAGTGTTTTACTGGAAATCTGTATCTCACTTACTGTCTTATTGACAGGATCAACAGAAATCACTTTTCCAACAAGTGGTGTTTTCTCAATATAGACAGTATATCTATGAGAAGAGTCATAGGAACTTTGTTTGAGAAGACTCACAAATTTTGCCGTTAGTGAGATACCTACAGCAAAAAATACTACCAAACAAAAGAATAAGGCCAGTCGTAGGCTCTGTTGATTTTTTTTCATGGGCAGATTAAGCATTGCCCGGTTTTTTCTTCTCTATAACTTTTGGAAGAACAAAAATCGGTGCACTTGATGTAAATGATTGGTTAGTTGGCTGTTGTGATTTTTTTGCTTTTTTCTTGTCACCTTTATAAAAGTCTTTTCCCATACGATCACCTCCTGTTCTATTCTACTGAATTCTTAAACAGGTATCAAGGAAGTTTGTTAAATCAGAAGGAAGAGGAGCAATCACTGTTTGTTCTTTTCTAGTAGTGGGGTGAAAGAAAGTAAGAGAATAGGCATGAAGGAAGAGGCGTGGAAGGACTTTGCGATCGATTAAGGCTGTTTTTCTACCTGCATACAACGTATCAGAGACTACGGGATGATGGATATGTTTCATATGAACTCGAATTTGATGGGTTCTTCCCGTTAGTGGAAAAAGGTGTAAATACGTATAGTGAAGCTTGAGTTTTCCTTCTTTTCTCTCATAAATTGCTTCTGTTTTGTACGTTGTCACTGCTTCTCTTCCTCCTGCAACTACGCCAAATTGTTTTCTATTCCAGGTAAGTCTCCCAACTGGTACGCTGATTTCCCCATCAGGTGGATGGACAATATCATGAACTAGAGCCCGATATTCTTTTTTTGTCTCTCTATTTTTGAATTGCTGCTGAAGCAGTTTAAATGACTCAACTGTTTTCCCAATAAGAAGTACTCCTGAGGTTTCTTTATCAAGTCGGTGTACTACCCCACTCCTTTCAAGAAACATTCGCTCATAATCATACTCTCCCTCTTCATCTGCTACTTCTCCACTCACTTCACCCGTATAGTCGGCAAGACCCAAATGCTTTTTTGCCCATGATTGAACCGTTTGAGTATGGACAGTATCAGCATTATTAACAACAACCCCACTGGGCTTATTAATAGCTAAAAAGTTCTGATCTTCAAAAAGAATAGTCATATTATTTTTTTTTGATAAATGAGAGGTAAATTAAAATTCCAAAGGTAATAACAGCCGTTATAAACCAGGCGATAGACTCTGGAAAAAACAGTGAGTCTTTCCCACTTCTTAAAAAGAGTCGCTCAATTAAATAAATAAAAGCGAGTGAGAAAAGAAACAATACCCCAGTAATACCATCTGGGAGTGTAGCATGAACGATGCGTTTATACAAAACAGTCACACTCACAACCCCAATTACTCCATATAAGAAGGAAGAAACAAGGATAGGAAAAAGTAAATTTCCTTGATGAAGAAAGATCGTTCCTATTCCAACCAATGGCAAAGCACATGATGCTGCAATTGAAAAAAAGTCAAAAAACTTTTTCCAAGGATATTTCTTTTTTACACACAAAAGATACAAACTCCCAAAAACTCCCACTGCTCCACCAAAAAGAGAAAGACCTGAATAATAAGGAATAGCAAAAAAGACTAATGGGTTAAGAAAAAATGGATTCAAATGAAATAAAGCATAGATTGCTCGAGAAAGAAGAAGTCCTCCAAGAAGAGAGAGAAAGGTAACGTTAAACAATTGGTCCATGGAGATATTTCGTCTCAACAGACCATAATCTTCTCTCGTTAAACTATGAAGAACAAAAAGAAACATGAATAACCCAAGCAGTAAGAAAAGCAGGAAAAGTTCCATAGTGAATTAATTATGTCCCATCACAACTCGATAGAGTCCTGAAAGAAGCACAGTTACTCCTATTCCTATAATAACAGCTGCAACGCCAAATTGGTCAGCCAGTCCACCTGCTAGAAGAATTGGTCCAAACGATAAAATACCTACCAAGGTATTCAGTACTCCATAGGCTTTGCCTCTCACTTCATCACTCGTTCTCTCTTGCAGTAGCGTATTTGACGGAACAAAGACTAAAGCATTAGCAAGTCCCATGAAAAATGCCAAGAAAACTAAGATATGTAAATTGGTAATATCCATATAGGGCGGAAGAAAAGAATTAAGCGTTGAAACAATGTCTCGAGATGCAATTCGTGATCCATAGGGCAAAATGAGCATACTAACTCCGAAAAGAAAAATACCAAAGGTAACGAGTTTTTCCTTCATAAACCGAGAAAGCATATTTACAATCACAACAGCACCAATCACTGTTCCGAGTGCAGCTGGGGTGATAAAGAGAAAAGAAAACTCTTCAACTGCCATCCCCAAAACTTTTTCTGCATACCCTGGAATAAGAGTAGCAATAACAAGAGTTAACACTTGCGTCATGGCCAGAATAACTAATGATTCATAAATAGCCTTGGTACGCGCAATAATATTAAACGCATGACGTACTTCGTTGTGAAAGGTGAGTTGGTGTGTATGACGAACATCGTGTTCTTCGTCACTATACTTCTCCTTAATAAAGGAAATACAGATAGCTCCTACCACTAAAAGTCCAGCTAAGATAAGCAGGCTTCCCATAGCTTTAAATTGCAAAAGTAATGGACCTGAGATGACGTAGGCAAAAAGAACGGATCCAAAAATTCCCAATCCAAAAAGTGCATTAGCAGAGAGCAAATGATCTTTTCGAACAAGTTGAGGAATCATGGGAGATTCTGCTGGAATAAAAAATTGGGTAATGAGTGAGACGAGAAAAGACGCGAGAAAAAGCATCCAAATATTCATATGGAAAAAAGCCAAAATAAAAATAATAAGAGCCCTTGATATATTGGTGAAAAGAAGCACCTTCTTCTTATCCCACCTATCTACATACGCCCCGGCGAGAATTCCAAAAAGAATAGCTGGAACGGTAAAAGAAACAACAATTGCTGATACTGCTGTACTAGATTGGGTAAGGTTAAAAACAAAAACGATAAGGTAGAAGTTAAAAAGATTAACTGCAATTTGAGTAAAGACTTCCCCAAGCCACAGATTAAGAAATGGTTTGGACTTAAACGCTTGAAAAAAATTGGTATTCATACAAGCTAAGATGCCTTCTCACTATACTCACCTGTACGAGTATCAACGCGGATCTTATCCCCTGCGTCAACAAAAAGAGGAACTTTTACATGCATCCCGTTATCAAGCTCTGCATCTTTAAAGACATTGGTAGCTGAGTTCCCTTTTACTCCAACGGGAGTTTCCACTACAGTAAATACCATTTTCGGAGGGAGAAGAAGAGAAAGTGGCGTAGAATCTAAAAAACTAATATTAAATGTCTCCCCTTCTTTTAGATACAGGTGTTCTGGGATTTTAGAGAGGCTCATGCTAATTTGTTCATACGTTGAAGGATCCATGAAATACGCACTCGTTTCATCTTTATAAAGAAATTGCACGTCTTTTTTAACAACCATCACGTCTTGAACCCGTGCTCCGTTGATGTATCCCTTTTCAACAGTTGAGCCATTAGAAAGGTTTTTTACCTTTACTTTAATATTTGCACTTCCCCTCCCCGTTTTTACGTGTTCGTAAGAAATTACTTGAAGAAGAACTCCATCTTCCTGATACGTTACTCCTGCTCGAAGCTCAGTTACGGAAATCATTTATTTTTCTTTCCTCCCCGTTTTACTCGAATTAACCCAGAACAGGCCAAAACCTCTACTCCTTTTTTCTCAACCGCATCAAAAAAGAGATTAGCTCCAATAGAATCAGCAGCCATATGTCCACAATCAATCACATTCACATTTAGTTTTCTCAGCTCGACTAAGGCATCTTCTGCTACATGCATTTCAACAATAGTTCCAACTCCTGCTTTGGCAAGTTCAATGTATGACTCTTTTGATCCATTTGTTCCTCCAGTAAAAGCAACGGCAATCTTTCCTACTCGTCTGTTTTCATTCCCTGAAACAAGCATTGGAGGATTTTTTAGCTTAATTGCCCCAGCAAATTCAGGAATGTCATTAATTGCTTCCAGTACTTCTCCTGCTGTATCAAATTGCTGTTTTTTCAAATAATCCTCAACAAACTTATTTCCCATATTGTCCCAGAAGGTGTGCATGGTCATAAGAGGAAGTTCTAAAAGACGTGCTGCATCAACTGCTTGATTGGTATTGAGAGGAGAAAATCTTCGTCTCACAATTCCTTTTCTGTCCTCCATTAAGCCATGTGCCATAGTAACAGGAACTCCAACGCGTTCTGCCATATCAATTTGCACATCCATCACCTCATACAAGCTCATTAACGCATGTCCTTCAGGATGATGAGCAATCAGAAGGTCAATTCCCTCTCCTTTTTGATTTAATCTGTCTGCAAGAAGTACTTCCGATGCATTCAGATCAATACCACTCATAATTTTTGTAACTTTTTGTTTTGGGTCTCCAGCGAGAATTCGAGAGTCAGTATAGGGGTTGTTCAAATCTTCTGTATCAAATACAGCTTTCTTTTTAGCTGACAGTTCATCGTATTTTTTCTTGGCTCTTTTTAAAACTCGTGCTACTTCGGACTTTCCCCGAGGATCAGCATCAATTGCCATTTCAAGTCCTAATTCATAAATTTCTTGTATCGTCATACTGAGAAGTATATAATAGGAAGCACGAATTGACAATAATGACAATTCAAATGCCGAGGTGGCGGAATGGTATACGCGGTAGTCTCAAAAACTACTGGTCGCAAGGCCTTGAGGGTTCGAGTCCCTCCCCCGGTACTAATACCAATTAGTAAACCTATAGTACTTGACTTTTCATCCTCTTTTTGCTACACTTTACCTACTTTTTGAGGGAGTGGGACCTCTCAAGGAAGAGTGCGCGGATCGCACTCGCTCACGGAAGCTCCGTGAGAACAATCCGAAGCCAGCAGAACTGGCAATTGGCGGGAAGAACCCGCAGGAGAATCGGAATGAACCT
Organism: uncultured Gammaproteobacteria bacterium; assembly: GCA_964571255.1. Lineage (GTDB taxonomy): Bacteria > Patescibacteriota > Microgenomatia > Levybacterales > UBA12049 > CAZNAA01. Next base: position 171,857 of record CAZNAA010000001.1, on the reverse strand, counting down.
TTACATTGTGAGCATCGCTGCCTACGTTACACTCGCCCTCGGGAGTTTCTGGTTTTTCAGCTTTTTCAGGCTGGAAACCGCTATTCTCTGGTGGGAACGGAGCGTGGGATTCCCTCTGCTCGTCTTTCTCGAGGCTGTCTGTCTCCCCTTCCGAGGATGGCGGTGGCTGAAGAGGCAGCGAGATCTGGGAATCTTCCTCGAGCAGTACGGTTGGAAACCAACAAGTGATCGCCAAAACGACCAGCTCCGAGTCAATTCTTATCTGGCCATGAAAGCGCGGGCAATGCAAACGGCGTTTGACAACGAAGTCAGCGCCAGGAAAGTCATGACACGGCGTGAGAAAATGGCTGAAATCCGGATGGCCGTGTTAGAGGCGAAGAAACGCTTCTGGACAGCCTATGGTGTCGCCAAGCGATTAGGTTTCAGCGTTGAAGGTTCGTATCGCAACTATCTAACCAAGTAAGTTCATTCCTGATGGAAAGTGAGCCCCACTCTCACTTACCATCTCGAGCAGGTCTGACAGCAATGTTCAGGCCTGCTCAAACCCAATATCACGTATATCTCAAATTCCTTCTTGACTATTTTATCCATCCTTCTTACACTTACACTATGAACGTACGAATTAAAGAATCCATTGTATACGGCTGGGAACAAACAAAGAAACAGTTCTGGCTAATTGTTGGAATTACTGTTGCAAGTATTGCTATCCCTACTCTGATTCAAAACATTGGACAAGGAGAAAATGGAGATCCAAACACTCTCTTCATGCTTCTTTCTTTCTTAGTTGGAATTCTTCTCACTGCAGGAGTTACTCGAATGGTTTTAAATATTGTTGAGAATAAACCTATTCAAGCTTCTCTTCTCTGGACAGAACACAAACACTATCTTCCTCTTCTTTTAGGAACAGTACTAAATTCACTTGCCGTAGCCATTTCTTTTCTCGCACTCGTTATTCCAGGAATTATCGTTGGAATCAGACTTAGTATGTTTAAGTACTACATCATTGAAAAAAACATGAGTGCCATTGATTCTCTCAAAGCAAGTTGGGAATTAACTCGTGGACACACCTTTGACCTATTTTTGTTTGCACTAGCTAGAATGGGAGTAGTTATTCTAGGACTTATCGCTTTCTTTGTTGGAGTTTTAGTAGCTGTACCAGTAGTCGAAATTGCAAAGGCAAAAGTATACAAAGAATTATCTGCTAAGAAATCCTAATTTCTCTATTTTTTCTCTAGGTAACGTGCTAATAAACTTCCTATTCCTACTTGCCAGACAAAGAAGAAACTCAAATATAAATAGTCAAAGTCATTATCTGTTTTATCAATCCAATGGGTAATTCCTGATAAATATAAAGCAAGAAGGATACTCAAGCAAATAAGGCGAATCCATTTATCTGAATCTTTTTTAATTAGCAACCAGTGACTACTTAGAGAAAGAAGAAATCCACCTATTCCTCCTGCAACAATCCCACCTACATAGTAGAAAAAATAATTAGGATCAGGGGGAGGGTACGTCCATGCAGTATATTGTGAAAAACTTGCAGCAATAATAAAGGCAGAATAGGCAACATAATAGGAGGCAGTTGAAGCAATGACAAACAGAAGTGCTTTAAAAAGCGTAGTTTTATTGGTAAAAAGAGTATAGAGAGCAAATACAGCTCCAAAAGTAATTCCTGGAACAAAGCCTTCAAAGTTTACTTCTGGGAAAAAAAGAGAGATAGCAATAAAACTTCCTGAGGAAATTGTTCCAAGAAGAGCACCAATAAGATAGGGTTGCATATTCTTAGTGTACTTCTTCCTCAATTCCTTTTTCAATATTAAAGAATTTCATTCTGTCTCCTCTAAAGAGAAGATCAATCTCTCCTGTTGCACCATTTCTATGTTTTGAGATAAGCAGCTTCGTGGGAATAGTATTTCCAGTTACTTCAGAATCTGGTCTATAGATAAACATAACAACGTCTGCATCCTGTTCAATGGCTCCGGATTCTCTCAAATCAGCCAGCTGTGGTCTCTTCTCTCCTCGTTGCTCCACTGCACGAGAAAGTTGAGAACAAGCTAAAACCGGAACATTTAACTCACGGGCAAGATTTTTTAAGCCTTGCGAGATTGCGGAGACTTCAACAGTTCGACTTTCATATTGCTTTCCAGGATTAACCAGTTGCAAGTAATCTACTACGATAAGACCGAGTCCATGTTCTAAATGAAGTCTTCTGGCTTTACTTCTCATCTCAGCCATCGTAATGCCTGGGGTGTCATCAATATACAGGGGAATATCTCCAAGCTGTCCCATGGCAGAGGAGACTTTATCCCAATCTTCCTCATTCAGTCTTCCTGTTTTTATTTTCCATGCATCTACTTCTGATTGAGAAACGACCAAACGATCTACGAGTTCTTCTTTACTCATTTCAAGAGAAAAGATAGCCACAGGCTTTTTCTCGTGTTGAGCAGCGTATTGGGCCATATTCAACACAATGGCTGTTTTACCCGTTCCAGGACGCGCTGCAAGGATGAGAAGGTTTGCCTTTTGCATTCCTGATAGCGTATTATCTAAATCTTTAAATCCTGTTCGAACCCCTCGTAGCCCATCTCCTTTTTGATGCAACTCATCAATTCTGTCAAAAGTATCAGAAAGGGTTTCTCTAAGGAGAACAAAATCCCGAATAATATTTCCTTGAGCCACAGCAAAAATTGAGGACTCTGCTTTATCCAGGATGTCTTTAGTTTCATTATCTTCCTCAAAAGACATATCCGTAATTTCCCCACTAATTCTGATAAGTGAACGTTTGAGGGCAACGTCTTTGACAATTTGGGCATAATATTCTACATTTGAGGCTGTTGGGACAGCACTAACTAGATCAGTAATGTATGCACTGGGGATTTTATCTCCTCCTCTGTGTTTTTTGAGTTGAGAAGAAATAGTTAAAACGTCAATGGGCTTTCTCTCGTCAAAAAGTGTGAGCATAACATCATAAATAAGAAGATTCGTATCGTTATAAAAATGCTCAGGACGCAAAATTCCAGAAACAACCGTGATTGCTTCCTTATCAATCATGATTGCACCTAGCACACTTTGCTCTGCTTCATCATTATGTGGGAGAACTCTTGCCATTGGTAGTAAGTAGCGTAAAGGGTTTTTAGGATTGTTTCAAGAGGGAAAGTTAGATGAGAACAATAGTCTGAGATTCCTCAGGAAACTTTCCACTTATAGCGCTGTATTTGTTGGCTTCAATCGTATTTGCTTTCCCTAATTTATCACACGTTTCCTTGGCTTTTTCTCCCATAAAAATGGTTGCGTGTGTAGTTAAAGATGAGGTAAAGGAAGGATTTACTTCCGTATTACAGATAAGTAAAACAATATCGTGTTCTGCAAATTTTGTATGAACCTTCTCCATTGATCCTATTTCTCCAACTAAAACCGTTACTCCATCAACGGTCACACTATGAATCAAATCAGTCTCGACTCGAAGGGTTGAGATCTTTACTCCTCCTATTTCATACTCCCCCGCTCCATCAAATACTAACGTATTAGCAGGAATTGTTACTGCCTTTTTCAAAGCCAAAACCGCCTGAGCTGTTTTCTCTTGAAAAGAAGCAACAGAGAGAGTTGCCATCTTTCCTTTAATCCGAACTCCTCCGCTAATAACTGCAATTTCCATCTGCTATGTATCGTAGCAAACCTGGCTTTTCTTGACAAGGAGGGGAAGTTTCAACTATCATCAACACACAATTTACATGAAAGCAGAGCGTCTTATTCTGTCAATTGTCTTTATTGCCCTGGGTCTGTTGGTAGCTGGAGGAGTATTTTATCTTTTTCAAATGACCAAAGTAATCCCAGACTCTCAACTAAAGACTCCGAGTGCCAATATTCCTACCCCAACGCCTGATGAGAGCGGAAACCTTCTCATACTTGAAAATCCAGCCGACGAAAGTGTTACTGAAAAAAAACTCATTACCATCTCAGGTCGAACAACACCTGATGCACTTTTAATCGTAACAACTGCAGGAAATGATCAAGTCATCAAACCCACAACTACCGGTACCTTTACTCTTACTCAAACCATCGATACAGGATCCAATCTGATCGAAGTACGGGCAATCTATCCTGACGGTACAGAAAAAAGACTCACTCGAACTATCACCTTTTCTACGGAAAGCTTTTAACTATGAACTACCTTCTTCCTTTTATCCTGTTCTTTCTTCTCGTTAGCCCAGCAGTTGCTCAAACAGCTACTCCTTCTCCTACTAGTTCTCAACCAACCATGGTTGATCAAATTACTGATTTAAAAGATCGCATTGCTTCCCGAGTAGCTCAACTTAAACTAGTAGATAAAAGAGGTATTGTGGGAATAGTTCAGAGTACTTCCTCTACCCAGATTACAATGGAGGATATTAATAAAAATACTAGGTTTGTGGATGTTGACGAGATTACCAAGTTTTCCTCCCCCTCAGCCAGTGGGACATTTGGGATTTCCGACTTGACCAAAGGAACAAAAATCAGTGTGTTAGGGCTTTATAACAAACAATCCAGACGAATTACAGCTAGATTTATTGCTGTTGATACATTCCCCACTACCCTTTCAGGACAAGTAAGCTCATTTGATGCCAAAGAGTTTACCTTCAAAGTCGCATCAGAAGATGGATCACAAACAACTGTTGATGTAGAAAATGTGACTAAAACGAGTGTCTATACCAAAAAAACGGAAATGGAAAAAGCAGGGTTTAGCAGAATTGAAGTTGGACAAAGAGTATTTGTGACTGGTTTTCTTGATAAGAAGGAAAAATTCCGAATGGTAGCAACTCGTATTATCCTTTTTCCTGATCTTCCCAAAAACCCAAAAGTCATTATTCCTTCAGCTCAACTCAAGGAAGATGAAGAAGTCGTCGTCTCCACAGGGAGTGGAAAAAAACTCACTCCTCTTCGCTAAATTTGACAAATTCTCACTAATTCGATAGTATATAGGACATAAAGCATCTGACTGGAGTCACGATCCAGGAGCTGAGCGTCAAAATACGCTACGGATTTTCAACCGTTAAAGGGAAAAGACGATGTCGCAATCGCGGAGTCGCCACTAAGAGTCTTTTTCTAGCAATAGAAAAAGAAATAAAGGATGGGACCGCGGGAGGTCCTTTTTTTGTACCTTTCGTTCCTTTTTCATCACACGTTTGTGGTGGGAAAAGAATGGGAGGTTTTTTTATGGAAAAAACAACAGACATAGCACAAATTATTCAAAGGAGTATTCGCTCCACTTTCAATAAGTGGGAGAAATCGGATATGCCTTATCCTCCAATGACTATAAAAGAACTAGCTAGAAGTACGGGCATTTCTCCAACCGATATTTTGAATTGTATTTTAGATGGAGGAGTACAACTCCCTAGAGGGTTCCAGGCTAAAGTTAAAACCGTCGATACCCAAAGAAGTGCTGATCAAATTGTTAGGCAAATTAGAACACCGCAAAATTCTCGTTACTATCAAGAAACAGCTGCTCTTATTTTAGGAGAAGGACAAAGATATCAACGAAGATTTCACTTAGCTGATGCTAATGCGAAAGGCAAACCAACAAGAGTCAGAATTAACGGACGGGTAGGAATTAATCAAATACTAAATACAAAAGTAGTCTTTACTGCAAAAGAGAGTGTAGCTGCTATAAAAAGAGAGGAAGTAAAAAGGAAGCAGGAACAAAGGGCAGTTAAAAAACTCGTTGAGACTGGAGAACGATTACCTACCAACTTAGTTACCAAAGTTCTCGCTCTATTTGAAAGTTATTCTGTTATCCCCGGAACACTTACGCCTGAAGTGAGAGAAAAGGTTGAGAAAGCTGTTGCTAAGGGAGTTTTTGAGTTTGTCCAGTTTACTTGCCCTCCTGTAGATGCCAAAATTTTGACTTCTGATACACCTGAAGACTATTTATTAACCAATCCTAAAGGAAATAATTTTGAAGGAACGGCAGGAAGACTACAATCTTTAATACGCCAATTAAAACAAGTTGGGATAGCTGCCAAGGTTTCACTTATCATTGGAGACAATGATGAACCAGAGTATATCTTTCCTATCATAGGCTTCCCTCCTCTTAATGAATCACTCATTGAGAAAAGAAAAAAAACCTACAAGGAAGAGTTTGAAAGAGATATGAAAAGAAAATACTCTGACCTTGCTCTTTCCATTTATCGTATTAGTGAGTTGGAGAAGCTGGTAGATTTATCTCATTTTACATATACAGGTGTTGTTGAGGAAGACGTTTGTTCAGAAGCTGAAAGAATGAGGGACTTTTTTGGTGTGAATAGTTATTATGATGGACTCTCTGCCCCCACCCAGCAACAATTAGTTGAGATGACTAACTTGAAAGCACAAGTATATGCAAAGCAAGGATATATTCTCAGTACTCTTTTTCCTGAGGCTTTACTATTACAAAACGAATTCCCTCTCCAAATTCGCAGTCGTATGCTTCAAGCTAGTAACAGTAGAAACCCTCTCCCTATTTTATATCCATACGGAAGGAGTACAAGCCTCTATTAATTACCACTAGAGGATGTGTATAATAGGAGTGATTATGCCAGCACAAACATTAAAAGGATTTAGAGATTTTCTACCAAAACAAATGCTTATTCGAGATAAAGTAATGAGTATTCTTAAGGAAGTGTTTGAGCTCTATGGCTTTGAGCCCCTCCAAACTCCAACACTTGAGTATGCAGATGTCCTCCTTGGGAAATACGGTGAAGAAGCAGAAAAGCTTATGTATATTTTTGATGATTCAGGAGGAAGAAAGGTAGGACTCAATTATGATCTCACCGTTCCAACAGCTCGGGTCATGAGTCAGTATCAAGATCTTCCAAAACCTTTCAAAAGATATCAAATTCAACCATCATACAGAGCAGAAAACACCCAAAAAGGCAGATATCGTCAATTTACTCAGTGTGATGTCGATATTTTAGGATCCTCCTCCCCCCTTGCTGATGCACAGATTCTTGCCGTTATTTCTGAATCTCTTACTCGTCTCAAGCTCACTGGTTTTACGATTAGAATTAACTCTCGACAAATTCTTTTTAGCCTTATTGAAAAATCCGGTATCCCTCAGGAGAAATCTCTTACTGTTTTGCAATCTATTGATAAACTGGATAAGAAAACTCGAGAAGAAGTGGAAGCAGAACTCCTTGAAAAATCAATTCAAAAATCACAAATTGACTCCCTTTTCACCGCACTTTCTATGGTTGAACCAGATGAGTCACTTAAACAAGTCATGGCTCTTTCCAAAGAGTTAGGGGCAAAAAATATCCAATTTGATCCAACCATGGTACGAGGACTTGATTACTATACTGGCAGTATTTTTGAAACCATTGTTTCTGAGCCTAAGATTGGCTCTATCACAGGAGGAGGAAGATATGACAAGTTAATTAAGTCTTTAGGAGGACCAGATGTTCCAGCAGTGGGAACAACCATTGGAATGGAGCGTATTTGTGATGTAATTGAAGAGCTAAACCTCTGGCCAGAACTTACGGGAACAACAACCAAGGTTCTAGTAACTGTCTTTTCTCCTGAACTACTGGATTCTTCTCTTTCTATTACTAGAGAACTCCGTGAGAAGGGAATCAACACAGATATCTATGAAGACTATACGGCAAAACTTGATAAGCAAATGAAGTATGCTGATCAGAAGCAAATTCCCTATGTCATTATTATTGGAGATGAAGAAAAAAACAAAGAAATAGTAACTATCAAAAACTTACAATCAGGAACACAACAACAACTTCCACTATCTGAAGTAATCTCCCTGCTTTCTCCTAACAAATAAATTCTCTATACTAAAAATATGTCTGCCCACAAAAAAGGCATTATCGCTATTATTCTGGCTCATATCATTTGGGGAGCTTCTTTTCCTATTTACAAATGGGCATTAGGAGATGTCCCTCCCTACACCTTTGTTTTCTTTCGTTTCTTCTTTGCTGCCTACCTTTTTTTACCTTTTGTGTATAAAGATTTAGCAATCCCCAGAAAAGACTGGAAAGATTTTTTGATTTTAAGTCTTACTGGTGTCACTTTTTCTATTTCTTTTCTCTTTTTAGGTCTTTCATATACCTCAAGTTTAAATGCACCCTTGGTACTATCAGCAGGACCAGTTTTTATTCTGCTCTACTTAATGCTTACCCATCAAAAAGTCTCACGAAAAGCGATGATTGGAACAGGAATTGGCTTATTTGGAGTTCTTTTTATCGTGTTAAAACCGATTTTTGAGGAAGGATTTGATGGATCATTACTAGGAAATGTCTTTTTGCTGCTCGCCTCTTTATGTGGACTGTGGTATTTGATAGTCATTAAACGAATCCTTCCGCGCTACTCCCCACTTATTATTAACTTTTGGACATTTGTAATTGGCTCACTGCCACTTTTTCCTTTAGTTTTATATGAACTGTCCTCTCACACTCTTAGTAGTATTTTCACTCTTTCTGGAACCATAGGGCTTGTCTACGGGTGCGTTCTGGCCAGTGCTTTAGCCCATTTGTTTAATGCTTTTGCAGTAAAAAACATGCAGACATCAGAAATTGGCGTTTTTGGATATATGGATCCTATTGCAACAGCAGTCATTGCTATTCCTCTTCTTGGAGAACAAATCACATTAACCTACCTCATTGGTGCAGGCCTTATATTACTTGGGATTTATGTTACTGAAGGGAGGGTTCACTGGCATCCACTTCACCTATGGAAGAAAACCCTTGTTGAATAAAAAGCTTTTTAGCTTTAACTTTAGCTCTTTGTATCCTTCTTTTTACAGTAGCATATGATACCGAGAGCATATCAGCTATTTGGGAATACGATAATTCTACTCCTTCGTGTAAATAATATAGCTCCAACAATTTTCTATCTTCTAAAGAAAGCAGAGCAAGAACCCTCCGTATCTGTTTATCTCTTTCTTTTAACAAATATTCTTCTTGTAAGTCTTCTCTGTTAGTCATTGCTACTACTTCTGGTATTTCAAGTATATCTCGAGAATCTAGGCTATTATGATACTGAAACCCCAAGTTGTTCTTAAGTCTTCTTCTTTTTCTAAGTATAGAGAAACAGATATTTGTGGTAATCGTATTAACCCACGCTAGGAGTCCTTTTCCTTGATACTTCTTATAATTCCTATCTATTCTCAAGAGTACTTCTTGCATAACTTCATCAGATTCATCACCAACTCCTTTACGGTAGGCTATAGTTCTAACTAAGAGATTTATCCTAGATTCTAGTACCATGAGATCTACTGTTCCATCTGGGTTTAAAGGCAATATATCTACGTCATATACTTCAAACTCCCCAGCAGGCTTAGAAACAGCTTTAAAACGCTGTTTGTTTCTTCTCAATTCAATCTCTTGTGCGGACATCTAATGAGATTCTATCTTAGGCTCAACCTTCTTGTCAAAGAGAAAAGTTCCTAGACTTGTCTAATCTCACTTTTTCCAGTATAATATTCCATATGAAAGCAAGTATTCACCCAAAATATAATCCTCAAGCCCAGGTAGTTTGTGTTTGTGGAAACAAATTCACTGTTGGATCTACCCAAGATATGATCCAGATTGAATTATGTAACAAATGTCACCCTTTCTTTACCGGTGAACAACGATTCGTTGATACCGACTCAAAAATTGATAAGTTTAAAAAGGCTCAAGAAAAAGCTTCTTTATATCAAGTAACTGCTAAGAAAAAGGTTGATGAAAAGAAAAAAGCTTCTGAAGGTCCAAAGTCCCTCCGAGAACTCCTTAGTAACTTTAAATAAGTGGTCTTTCTTGCGTTATAATATCAATATATTTGTATGAATGACTATCGCCTCGTCCAAATTGCAGAACTAGAAAAAAAAATTGAAGAAGCAACGGAGCTTCTGGCTGATCCTTCCCTAACACTTTTGGCTCAACAAGAGATTGAAGAGTTAGAAAAACAAAAACAGGCTATTCAAGATACCTTTGTAAAACCTACCCAAACAGAAGATACCCTGGATGAGCGAAATATTCTTCTTGAAGTCAAAGGAGCAGCAGGAGGAGACGAAGCTACTCTTTTTGCTTCAGAACTACTTCGAATGTATCAGAGATTTTGTGAATTAAATAATTTCAAAGCAGAACAGATTGAAGATAGTGTCCTTCGAATTAGTGGAAACTATCCATTCGGTGCGTTTAAGTACGAATCTGGCGTTCACAGAGTCCAGAGAGTTCCAAAAACAGAAAAGAGAGGGAGAGTCCATACTTCAACCGTAATCGTCTCTGTGCTTCCTGAACTTGACGACATTGATTTACACATTAGTCCTGATGATATTCATTTCGAGTCATTCAGATCAGGCGGACATGGTGGACAAAACGTCAATAAAGTATCTACTGCAGTCCGTCTTGTTCACATTCCATCTGGACTCGTTGTTACCTGTCAAACAGAACGATCTCAAATTCAAAATCGAGAGATTGCTGAAAAACTCCTTAGAGCACGACTCTGGGAGCAAGAAGTAGAAAAAAGACAAGCAGAATTTGCTTCATTAAAGTCTACTCAAGTAGGAAGAGGCACACGATCTGAGAAAATTAAAACCTATAACTTCCCTCAAGATCGATTAACTGATCATAGATTGGGAAAATCCTGGGGGAACCTCCCTGTTATTATGGATGGGTATCTTCCTGAAGTAGACTATTCACAACTTGATGATACAGAAACACTCGTGAGTGATAGCAACGATTCTAACTAAGATACTCCATATCTTTTAACTTAAATTTCTCAATAATTTCCAAATGATTCTTATCAACTAATATCTTTGCCAAGTGATGTCCTCCAACCAGATGAGGTAAGACTACGTAATCTGCTCCTGCTTTATATAACGTTTTTGCATCTTCCCCGTCCAGTGCTACAACAACAATAGTTGCTTTTTTGTTTTCATGCTGTAAGCCTTCAAGAAGAAGTAAATTATCCTCTAAATCAGGCACAGTAGAGATAACGAGTTTTGCCCTATCAAACCCAGCTCTCTCTTGAATCTCAGGGTCTGCGATATCTCCAAAAAAAACAGGGATCTCTTTTTCTTTTAGTTTTTTGACAATATCTGGATCAAAATCCACCACTAGAACTTGCTCTTTAGTATTTTTTAACGCATGGATAATACTTTGTCCCATTTGATGTCCTCCAACCAGAATCACATGGTTTTTCAAATGGTCAAATTCCCCCTCAACAGTGATATCGACTCCATTTTTTCTCTTTCGCTGAGGAATAAAGAAGAACTTTCCTCCTTCTTCATAGAGAAAGTGCGTTTTTTGGATCAAATAGGTTGAGAAGACAAAAGTAATCATAGAGGTAAGAATCATGGCACTCACCAATCCTTCTGAAAAGAGACCTTTTTCTTTTCCAATAAAAAGAAGAAGTAAACTGAATTCAGAAATTTGCCCTAAGCTAACTCCTACGAAAAAAGATGTTCTCTTCTTAAAACCCATCAGTCCAATGATCCAAGCAACAAGGTATGGTTTCACCAAAAGAATAAAGACACTAAAAATAAGAATAGGAATAAGATACACTCCGATATTGTCAAACGTCATTTCAAATCCTAAAGAAACAAAGAAGATCGTGATAAAAAAGTCTCGAAGAGCTCGCATTCGAGCAACGATTTGGTAATTCTCATGGGTATTTGCTAGTGCCAACCCTGCTAAAAATCCTCCAATCTCTAAAGAGAATCCAATAAAAGGAGATGCGACAAAAGCAGTAATAGCAAATAACCACCCTAAACTAAAAAGAAAAAGAGACTCTGAGGACTTTGAGATTTTTGGAAGAACTCTGGGGAAAATATACTCACTAATAACAACAACCCATCCTCCTATCACAATAATTTTGAGAAGTAAGAGAAAAATTTGAGAAAGAACCATCACTCCTCCACCAGACAAAGGATTATTAAGAAAAATAATGGCAATCACCGCGAAGAAATCCTGAATAAGAAGAATACCAATCGCTAACTTTCCATGCAGTGAATTAAGATCTTTTTTATCAGAAAGCAATTTCACGATAGCAATGGTACTAGAGAAAGATAAGGCAATGGCTAAATACACACAGGTTATCAAGTCAAACCCTATCCCTTGGCTTATGAGAAAGGCTAGAAAGAACGTAATTCCCATTTGGGCTGTACCTGCAATGATTGCTGTTTTTCCAATGGTTTTTAGCTCCTTCAGCTTCAACTCCAGTCCCAGCATAAAAAGAAGTAAAGTAATGCCTAATTGACCTAACGTTTTTAACGAATCAAAGTGAGCGAAGTTAAAAATATTGAGAGGCCCAAGTAAAATCCCAGTTAGCATATAGGCCAAAAGGGCAGGTTGTTTGAGAAAACGAAATGTAATAGCAAGAACAGCTGCAGTTACAATCACTACAGCAATTTCTGAAAAAATACCTTCCATATATCTAGTATCTCTGATGAGGAAAAATGAATCAAGTAGAGACGGATCTCTATTTGATTTTTCTCTTGTTTATTCCTATACTACCTACTACTATGCTGCCCTCAAAAATAGCCTTCGTTGATATAGAGACAACCGGAGGACGTGCTGAACGGGACCGTGTTATTGAAATAGGTATTGTCCGAGTTGAAGATAATAAGATAACTCATACCTACCAATCTCTCATTAATCCTGACCGATATATCCCCCCAGAAATTGAGTTATTAACAGGGATACAATCATCGATGCTTGAGGGTGCTCCCTCATTTAAAGATGTTTCAGAGACTATTTTGGAATCTCTTTCTGATTGTGTCTTTGTAGCTCATAACGTTCGATTTGATTACAGTTTTTTACTCCATGAATTTGAAAGATTAGGTTACTCATTCTCTATGAAACATTTTTGTACAGTGAAACTCTCCCGAATCCTTTTCCCTCAATTTCCTCGTCACAACTTAGATGCCATTATTCAGCGATACAACCTTATTTGTGAGAATAGACATAGAGCTTTTGATGATGCACATATGCTCTATCAGTTTTACCAAAAACTCCAACAAATACTCCCTATGGAATTACTTGTTTCAACAATTACTACTCTTCTTAAATCCCCTACTCTCCCTCCTCTTCTTTCAAAAGAAGGAGTGAAAAACCTTCCAAAACGTCCTGGAGTCTATATCTTTTATGACCAAAATCAAACTCCCTTGTATGTTGGGAAAAGTAAGAATATTTATACTCGTGTTCTTTCCCATTTTTCAAGTGATATCAGATCGGAAAAAGAACTTGCTATATCACAACAAGTAGCACATATTGAAGCACTTCCAACTGCTGGAGAGTTAGGAGCGTTATTTTTGGAATCTCAATATGTTAAATCCCTTCTCCCTATCTACAATCGAAAGCTTCGGGTGAAGCAAGAACTTATTGCCTGTATTCAACAAGTTGATACGGATGGCTATCACACTGTCACTTTTTCTCCAATTTCTAAAATTGATCATAAAACTCTTTCAAGTTACTTGGGATTTTTTAGATCAAAAAAACAAGCCAAAGAATTTCTCACAACACTTGCAAAAAAACACTCTCTTTGCCAGAAAAGATTAGGCCTTGAGAAAACAGAGGGAAGTTGTTTTTCTTATCGACTAGGAACGTGTACTGGAGCCTGTATCAAAAAGGAAGATGCTATTCTTTATAATCTTCGCTTTCTTACTGCTTTTGCTCATACTCGGATTAAAGAGTGGCCATTTAAAAGTCCCATTGCTATTTGTGAAGAGTGGGATCCAACTGGCGAGAAGGAATTCTTACTCTTTGATAAATGGTCGTATCTAGGAAGTATTCGAATACAAAATGGAGAAGAAAAAAATCGTGAGTTTAGTCAAGATATTTTTTTTGATTTGGATATCTATCAAATCCTTCTCCAATATTTTCGCTCTCCCACTACTCTAGATAAAGTGAAAATACTAGGAAACGAAATGGATTTAGAGGAATATAGTCAAGACAAGCTTATTTTAGAAGAGCAATGGTGAGGATCATTAGGAGAGCACTTCCCCCTAAAATGATAAGAATGGTATCGTCTGCCAAGGAAACTCGTCGAGCAGATTTTGTGGACACTCCTTTAGAGGACACTTTTTTCTTAGGCATATGTATATTACAAAACAATCCCGATCTTTTGTCAACAACAAAAATTAATAACTCACCCAATAAGTAACTTTAGCACTCTTTTGAACTGATTCAATCAAAGCTTGTACCTTTTGATACATTTGAGTTTGGACTAAATTATCTTTTGCCCATTTCTTATTTGCTGCATCTGATTGTCCTTTAGGAAGAGATTCTTTATTTTGTTCGATAAATGCAGTAATCTCTTTCTCTGTTGGTTGTTTTACCTCTTTCTCAACCATTTTCTCAAGAAGTTTTGGAAGCCGTACATAGAGTTCAATAAAATCATCTTTCGATAATTTGGCTGCTTTCAATTGCTCATCTAAATTTCGTCCTTCCTTTGCATAATTATCCTGATACTCTTTTACTGCTTTATCAATTTCGTCTTTGGTAACATAAATTCTTCTCTTTCGTGCTTCTTGATGAATCAGTTTTCTTTGTACTTCAGCTGTCATTATTTCTTTGGCCTGAGGAGTTCTTTCCAGTTGTCGAATAATATTTATTCGACTAATTGGTTCTCCATTTACAACTGCTGCAACAAACCACCCTTTCAAAAGATATCCACCAGCTACAAGAAGAAGAATGGCTCCGAATGCAATTACATAGGATTTTTTAATAGGAAGTTTTGGAAGAGTTCTTCTAGACACTACAGGAGATTCTTCAATGGATGCAGACATTGTTTCATTAAGTACTGCATCAGATACCAGAGTTTTCTTGCGAATAGTTCGTTTTGCAGGAGTAATTTTTGTACTTGTTGTCTTTGCTCGAGGCATTAGTTAATTATACACAGCAGAATGATAAATACAAGCAGGAATTATCCTCTTATTCTTCAGATGCAGCTTCAAGAATAGCTTTAACCTCAAGTGTCTTTCCATCCCGAAAAAGAGTAAGGGTAATGCTATCTCCAACTTTTCTTTTGGCAATATAGTTTGAAAGTTCTCCTCTATTTGGTTGGATTGCTTGTCCATCAATTTTGGTAATCACATCTCCGTCTTTCACTCCTGCCTTTTGAGCAGCTGATCCTGCAATCACCGTTTGTACATATGCTCCTTGAACAAGTTCATTTTGCTTGGCAAGTTCTGCTGAGAGAATTTTATAAGAAACTCCAAGATATGGTCTATTGAAGCTTCCCGTTTTATTAAAGGTATTAATAGCTTCTTTAATCGTATTGATAGGCAGTGCAAAGCCAATATTTTGTCCACTTTGTGAGACTGCTGTATTTACACCAATCACTTCGGCTTTTGAATTAAGAAGAGGTCCTCCACTATTTCCTGGATTAATCGCTGCATCTGTTTGAATCACATTATCTAACTCTTCAACAAATCCCTGAAACACCGATCCTGCAGTAATTCCTCTTCCAACTCCTGAGATAACCCCTGTTGTGATAGTATTTGTAAATTCACCTAATGGAGTTCCAATCGCAATAGCCAATTGTCCAACTTGGAGCGCTTCTGAGTCACCTAAAGTAACTGGAGTGAGATTGGCTCCATTTACTTTTATTTTAACAAGAGCAATATCATTTAGTGGATCTCTATAAATCTTCTCAACTTCATATTGTTTCCCATCACTCGTTAGTACGGTATACGTTACGTCCCGATCATCAACGACGTGTTTATTCGTAACAATTAATCCATTTTTATCAACGATAAATCCCGAACCGATATTTTGTGGTTCAGAAGGAATTACTTTTTGAGGCGTTGGAATATCAAAAAAGAAAAAAGGGTCAATATCACTAGACAAATCGTCTTTAGTCTCATTTGCTTTAGCTGAAACAGTAACAACGGAAGGAGTTGCCTTCTTATAGACATCAATAACGACTGATTCTTCAGAAATAATTCGTACCTTTTCCCCGTTTTCCGTAGTAAATTGATCAATAACAGTCCCTTGATGAGTAAGTACTGGAAGATACCATTGGAAAGCAGTGATTCCAACCAACAGAAGAACAAGAAGTAATACAGCAAGAAATAATTTTTTCATACTTGTTTATGCAGCTTGCTTATTAAACCCGAATTTGCTGAAAATTCGCTGAATAATACCGCGAGGTTTTTCAGCAGCAGGAGTAAGTGCAGTAGTATATTGAGCAATTTTCTGTTCAGATGCTTGAGCACTTTGAAGAGCTTGGGCTCTTCCTTCCTCTATTCTCTTCTTCCAAGCAGCAGAATCTACCATATGCACTACATTTTTTGTGGGCACTTGTGTGACTGGTTCCTTACTTCGTAAGTTTTTTAACCCATCATCCTCTTGCTCATCCAAAAGATTTACTGATTTTCCAGTATCAATCTTTTGAACATTAGCTGGTTTTATTCCTTGTTCCCTTAAAGAGCGTAATCTTGCTTGTTGTGCTTCATCTGAAGCTGCATTTTGTTCTGAAAGCCTTGCAGTTTGTTTCATATAGGCTTCATGAGCAACACGCGCTGCTGCATCTTGTCTTTTTTGGTGAATATCTCGTAAGGTAGACAAAACACCTGTTCTTCTTGCAGAATTTATTGTTCTCTTGAAATCTCGCTCGTCTCTATTATTTGGTTCCATATAGTTACTTTACTAATTCTAAGATTGCTTTTTCAAGTTGTACATCGTGGGATTGATCCTTCGTATCCACTTCAACCTTTATATCTGGCTCAAGTCCTTTCTTATGCACCCATGTTCCATTTGGAGTCAACCATTTAGCAATTGTTACGTGAATTCCAGCTCCTTCACCCATCTCAACTGCTTGTTGAATAGTTCCCTTTCCAAAAGAGGTTTCTCCAAGAAGCTTTGCTCTTTTATAGTCTCGCAGCGCACCTGATAAGATTTCACTAGCACTGGCTGAGCCTTTATTAATAAGGACAATAACTGGAACGTCAGTTAAGTTTCCTTGCCTGGTTACAGTTAATGGAGTTTTTGATCCATCTCCTGCTTCTTGAATAACAATCGTTCCACTTTTAATAAATTCAGAGGCAATAAACACAGCATCGGTTAAATACCCTCCAGGATTGTTCCGAACATCAATAACAACTCCCTTGAGTCCTCCTTTTTGCTTCTCCATCGCAATAGTGTTGGCAAGACCCACCCATTCTTGGTTAGTATTATCCCCAAATTGAGACAGACGAATATAGGCCACTTTGTCAGTACTATGAGCAGAAAGTGCTTTTTTGTCGACTCCTTCAACATCTTTTACTTGCTTTACCCAAGCAGTGACACTTTTAATGGTAATTTCATCCCTTGTGATTTTTATCTCCCGTGGTTTTGTATCTCCTATTCTGGCAATAGTCAACGTAACTTGGGTTCCTTTTGGTCCTCTAATTTGCTCAACCGCTTCAGCCAGAGTCCATCCTGAGGCAGATTTATCATCCACTTTTAAAATACCATCCCCTGATTTAATTCCGGCTGATTTTGCTGGACTTCCATCAAGAGGAGAAACAACAATGATCTGTTTCTCCTTCATTCCAAGCTCTGCACCAATTCCTTCAAACTTTCCAGCTAAATTATCTTTAAAATCGTCATTCTGAACTGGTGGAAGATAGACTGTATACGGATCATCTAAACTCTCAACCATTCCTGATATGGCTCCATTCAACAGCTTATCTCCATCAATGGCTGATTTGTCATAATAAAGGGTTTGGACTTTTTCCAAAGCACTCCAAAATTTTTGCATGTCTAAGTTCGTTGCAGATGCTGGGGGTTCTTTACTTTGAACTGATAGTTGAGGTCTAAAGTTTGCTACTTGAAATGAAACCTTGGTAATGCCCAGGTAGTACCCTAAAAACCCAGCAATAAGAAGACTAATAATGAATCGAAAAGCTTGAGATTTCATTTAAATAAGAATGAGAACTTTTTCTTTTCCGTGTAAAAAAATGGTTCTCCCTTTTTGAGCGTTCAATATATCATAGACACTCTTTTCTACTTTCACAAGAGGATAGTCTGGCGTTTTATCCATAATATAGGCGTAGTCTGCATGAGTTATGTCTTGGGTGATAAGTCCCTTTACTCCAATTCCAATTGCTTTCATGACAATGTCTTTAGTCACTACCGGAAGTAGTACAAGTTTTCCACTCGTTTTACTATCGAGCTGATAAAATACATCTTCTATACTCGGATCTGTACACACTAATTCTGCCTGGGCACTTTCTCCAATTCCCGCCGTTGCTTGAAGAACAGACTGATTTGTTTTGATAAGAATTTTTTGCTCTGTTATATCTGTTACTACTCCTTCAACTGGTGCTGTTATCGTTTCTGCATTTCCTTCGGTTGAAGTATTTAAGGCTGAGAGAATCAAAGTACCTGTATCTCTTTCGTATCGAGAAACTACTCCTGCAATTTGACTTTTCACATCAGTTTTTGATAAGCCAAAAAGACTTTTTTTTTGTGCAACTACATCTCCTATAGAAATGCTGTCTCCTGGATTTTTCTTTAAATACTTCCCAGCCGTACGTGACGGAACCGCCAGAAAACTCGCAATAGGAATTTTTTTCTCAAGAGGAAGAGATTGAGTTTTTGTGGCGATAATTTCTCCTGGTTTAACAGAAGTCTGAAGGCTTACAGTGGAGGTGAATCCTTGTGGCAGGACTACGGGCAGTACTGTCATAGCTGAGCGAATCTACGCTTAGTCTCTATTTACAAAAGGTAAAAGAGCTAAATGACGAGCGTATTTTACTGCCTTTTCTAATTTTCTCTGACTAGACGCAGTTAGTCCACTTCGAGAGCGTGGTTGAATCTTCCCTCGATCTGTTAAGAAACGAGAAAGGACAGACACATTTGAAAAATGTGGATCTAGCTTATTCTCCACAAAATAATCCTTTTGTGGTGCTGTTGGTTTTTGTCTAGCAATTCTTCGTGTTTTTTTAGCCATAGTATTTTAGAAAGGAATATCATCAGGCATTACTTCATCCTGTGATGGTTCCTCAACTGGTACCTCTTCTTTTTCTGCTTTTGGAGCTTTTTTCTCACTTACTGGTGACTTTTCAAACTCCTCAGATTTTTCGCTACTTCCTTTTGCACTATCAAGAAGGATCATGTCATCAATGACAATTTCTGTAATTGATTTTTGAGCTCCATCTTGTGCAGTCCAGTTTCTCGTTGAAAGACGACCTTCTACATATACTTTTCGTCCTTTAACCAAAAATTGGTTACAAAGTTCTCCTAATTTATTCCAGGCAACAATGCGATGAAAATCAGTTTCTTCATGCTTCTCTCCATTATCTGTTGTCCAAGATCTATTCGTAGCAAGACTAAAAGTGCAAACAGCTGTTCCAGTAGGAGTATATCTCAATTCTGGATCACGAGTTAAATTCCCAATTAGCTGTACTCTATTTAGACTTCTTGCCATATTATTTTGTTCTAACTAACAAATGTCTCAAGATATTAACGTTTCTGATAAACTCATGTTCTGCATTAGTCGGAACAGATGTTTCAGTCTCAAGATCTAATCTGTAGTATACACCAGCAACTTCTCTTTTAATAGGATAAGCAAGAGGTTTCTGTCCCCATTCTTCCTCTTTCACAACAGATATCTCTTTTCCTAAAAGACCTTTTACTTGTTCTAGAAGTTTCTTACGATCTGCGTCTCCTAAAGAAGGTTTAGCAACAATTACTAATTCATACTTTCGCATATTGTCCTATTTTATCCAAACAGGCTTAGAAAAGCAATAGTGAGGATATTGCAAGAGAAAGACAGATACCGTATAATCTGTCTAAATGGCTCTAGAACGCCAAGCTCCAGCAGACTCCACTCCATCTTCTCCTCTTGACGCATTTCTAAAAATGTACCCAGGTGATGAGAAGATCATTCAGGCAATCATAAACAGAGGAGATATTACTGATGAAGAAGCAGTCGATTTACTCATTTTTAATCGAGTTGCGAATGGATATACTCAAGTAGCAAGAATTGCTCAACTACTAGGCATTTCCTTTGAAGATGCAGATGAACGAATCGATAGGGTTTTACTTACCTGTGGAGAACGGTTTGACGAACTAGAATGGGATACCCAAGATAAGATTCCTGTTACGGATACCTCTAAACTCCCTCCTACAGACAAAAGAGAAAGACCATTAAGATTGATTGTAGAAAAGGAACAACCAATTAGATCAAGAGGACTTGAAACAGTAGCTTACAGAAATGCAATAAAAGCACAGAGATTCATACGAATTGATCCTGAAGTAAAAGCCCCACTAATCAACGAGGATCAGGAAGGAAAGTAGTTAGCTTCCGATCTTAAACTCCACAACATCTCCATCTCTCATCACATACTCTTTTCCTTGTAATCCTGCTTTTCCTTTTTCCCGACTACCCTTCCATCCCCGATTCTCGATAAAATCCATATACCCAACTACTTCTGCTTTAATAAAACGTTTCATAAAATCAGTATGAATTTCTCCAGCTGCAACTAAAGAGGTATCTCCTCTTCTAATAGTCCATGCCCGTACTTCTTTTTCTCCACACGTGAGAAAGGAAATAAGTCCAAGCTTTTCATATGCTTTTTGAATAAGCCTTTCAAGACCTGAAACAGAAACTCCTAACTCTTTCAAATATTCTTTTTGTTCATCAGGTGATAAAGAGATGAGGTCTGATTCAACCTTGGCACAAATTGCGACGAAATTATTTGAGTCTATATTAAGAAGCGTAGCAAACTCACTCATTTTCTCTTGTATGCCTTCTTCTGAATACTGCTCTTCAGAAAGATTTAATACCACAATCTCTGGTTTGTTTGTTAAAAGGAACAAATCACGTACTGCTTCTTTCTCCTCAGCAGTTACCAGTACATCAATGACTCTTTTTCCATCATTAATCCCCATTTCAATTTTTACCAACACATCTTTTTTATATGGCTCAATCTTTCTATTCTCAAGGGATTTTTGAACTGTTTGCAAATCAGCCAGAAGTAGCTCTGTTTGAATAGTTTCATAATCAGATCTAGGATCGGTACTTCCCTCTCTTAAGACATCAGAATCTTCAAAAGCTCTGACCACATGAGCAATAACTGCAACCTCTCGAATATGTGACAAAAACTTATTTCCAAGTCCTGCTCCTTCTGCAGCTCCTTTTACAAGTCCTGCAATATCGACAAATTCAACTGTGGCAGAGCGAATAGGAGGAAGCTCACTCATTTTTTCTTCTTCTTTGGTAATTTCAGCAAGTGCCAGAAGTCTTTCATCAGGAACTGGAACAACACCTACATTGGGTTCAATGGTTGCAAAAGGATAGTTAGCAGCAAGTGCTTGCTGCTTTTTAAGAAGTGCGTTAAAAAGAGTACTCTTTCCAACATTTGGAAGACCGACAATACCTACGCTCAGGTTCATATTCTACATCCTTTCATACTGATATTATGCTACCTTTCTCAAATTATAAATTCCAGCTGCTAAATAAGTTAATTCTTCTCTGCCTTCAACCAATTTCGTCCATATTTCAGGGAATATCATACCGTTCCTTGCTCCCGCTAACGCACCATACATTGCTCCAGTACTATCACAATCCCCTCCAGAATTTACCGTTTTCAGTAAACCTTCCACTGGATTATCCCAATATTTTTGAAACATAAAAATAGTGAATGGATAATTTCTGGTTACAGCCCATCCAGTTCCTAACTCTAGAAATGCTATCTCGTCAGCTGCGTCTCTATTATCAGCAACCCACTTTAGTCTTTCTAATAAGGTGACTTTTTTCCCTTCTTCTCTTGATTTTTCTCGTTCCTGCGCTACTCTAACTATACTATCTACAAATTCATTTCTTGAAGAACCATTTAATAACGCATGAATTGCATGCGCTTGGACAACACCACTCACAATAGATCGTGGATCTAAATGGGTCATTCTCCCCACTTGTTCTGCAAATTCGAGTCCATCATCATATTGTCCCGTTGCGTGCATATGCATACCTACGGGCGCAACTTTAATTGCAGGTGCATTTCCTGGGTTTCTTGATAGTACACCAGACTCTGTGGGGGATACACCTCTTTTTAAATTTTCAAATGCAGCAATAGTAGTACTACCAAACGCTTGAGGTATCTCACTGTCAGGATGCAAAAATGCTGCAATTGGAGTACCTTCTGGAGTTACATCCACCTGGCGTGCTACTTGCTGCTGATATACCACTAAACTATGATTTGCAAGATTACTTAAGTCTAACCCCCTAGCGTCAACAATTGACCTCGCAGTTGCAATACTAAGCCAGGTATCATCGGTAATTTGCCCTTGTAGTAAATAGGGAGAAACATAAGGAATTCGTCCAATTTCATCTCTATGGACTACCCGTCCTAATTCATCTTTTACAACTACTGGATCTATTGGTTTAGTAATTTGACCAATATGTCGTCTAATTTGATCTCTATCCCAACCTTCTACAGGCATTCCTAATGTATCACCAATTGCTCCACCTAAAAGTGTTGCTTGGTAGCAACGTAATAGTTCGTTATTCTCTCTTTCTTGGCTGTAATCTCGACGTAACTGTTCTCTTCCTCTCATAACTTTTTATTATAAAAAAAAATATAAGCATAAACTTAGAAATTGGCAAATCTATAATTTGCTCAAGAGGTATTCGATAATATACTTCTGAGCTCAAACAATTAAGTTGACTCCCAATCTCACCGTTCCGACATATAAATTCATTTGGAGATAATTATACCAGAGAATAAAGTGGGAAAGAATTATTCAGCTTCAACGTGTTTTTTAAAGTTATCAAGAATTGCTTGCCAACCATCTTGTTGGAGTTCACGAGAATTTTCATGCTCCATTTCAAATATAGTTACAACCTCTACTGAATTTTCTTTAGGAGTAAAAATTACTGAGACTTTCCGTCCCCCCTCCATCTCATATTCTATGAGTTCAAATTCTTTGACTTGTGTATATACTCCATTAAAATCAAAACCTTCTGTTTTATCTTTTGATGACATACGGGTAAGAAATTTTCCTCCAACTCGTACGTCGTTTTCCGCATATGGAGCTTCCCAATCATCAGAGGCAAATGCCCATTTTGTAATATGTTCTGGAGAAATATAGTATTCCCATACTTTTTCTATCGGAGCATGTATCAATGTAGTCACTTGGATTTTATCTTCGTTCATAAAAGCAGTTATTATAAACATGTTATCAATTTTACTATTGAATTGCATTCTTTGATTAAACTCACTACACTACAGCTACATTTACCTATGTATTACACGTATAAATGTCCCTATTGTGGGAGGGTCTATTTTGTATATAACCAAAACCGAGAACAGGCATCTCGTACTCTGTATCACTCGATTAAACAGCATTTAATTGAATATAACGAGGATCACAAGGAATATGAATTTGATGAGGGTGAGCAAATTGAGAGTAATCAGATGTATGCAACTATGAGTCAATCGAAATATCCACCGCCCGGAGGATATGAAGCAAGAATCCATTCTGATACCTACTCAACTCCTTTACCCACTTCTTCTCCAACCTCAACTCCTACCTCTTCCCGTTCGTCATTTGGGATTATCCTCTTTCTCTTTTTGATTCTTATTCTCGTAGCAGTACTTGTCTACTTTTTTAGTCCGGATATTTTGACCTTTATTAACCCTTTTGCACTATAAATGTTACTGAAGCATTTGAAGACGATCTGTTAGAGAAACTGTCCATTTTACCTGATATTTTTGCCACTAGCCACTACTTAATTTCTCAATTGGAGTAATAAATCACTCTCTTTCAAGACTTACTTTTTGGATACTATCTGGAGAAATGGTAAGTGTAGGAGGGATAACGGCCCTACTTCCTTTCTCCGCAGGGGGAAGAGAGCGAATCATATAGATACTTATGCCAATAAGGAGGGCAGAAAGAACAGTAAGAAGAACCCATTTTTTTCGTTTTGTATCAAGTATCATATCTAGTGTATTTTTTCTCCTTTTTCTAACATTTCTAAAAGAATCTTCATTCTTCTTTCTCGTGTTTCAGGCTTTATCGCAGTTTGTAGCCTCCAAGCAATTGCATACGTATTGGTTTTATTCAGTGTCTGATAAAAGGCGTAGGTCTTTTCACTCTTTTTTACTTCATGTAAAAAGTCATCCGGAACTACCATGTTTTTCGGAGAGTCATATGCCCGGTCCCATCTCCCATCTTTTTTTGCAGCCTCAACTGCTGCTAGACCAGATGGACACATTCTCTTTTCTTTTATCAGTCTTTCAACAATATCACAATTTCTCTTTGACCAGGTACTTCTTATTCCTCGAGGAGTAAACTTGTTTAAATAGAATGTCCCATCAAGACTTTTTCCTTGGCCATCAATCCACCCATAACAAAGTGCACATTCTAGCGTTTCATCAAAACTCACTGATACCCCTCCACTCCCTTTTCTAGCAAATTTTACCCAAAGACCACGTGTTGTCTCTCCGTTTTTCTCTAACCACTCTTCCCATTCTGTGGAGGTTGAAAAAAGCTTAATACTATACTCTTTTTTCTCATTCATATTTCGTATTGTCTATTATACAAAAATTTCTGATATACTTTTCTTATGGAGTTATTTGACTTTATTCTTCATTTCGACGAACACCTTGCAAATATTATTAATCTTTTCGGTCCTCTCACCTACGTTATTCTGTTTTTAATAGTTTTTGCAGAAACAGGACTGGTTATTATTCCCTTCCTCCCAGGGGACTCACTCCTATTTGTCGTTGGAACTCTAGCAGGAAGTGGTTTCTTAAATATCTGGATCTCGTACTTTACCCTTTTAGCAGCAGCTATTGTTGGAGATACTGTTAATTACTGGGTTGGGCATCATTTAGGAGCAAGAGTCTTTTCTAAAGAGAATTCTAAACTATTTAACAAAGCGTATCTTGAAAAAACTCGTGAGTTTTATGATAAGTATGGTGGAAAAACGATTATTCTTGCCCGTTTCCTCCCTATTATCAGAACCTTTGCCCCTTTCGTAGCAGGAGTTGGAAGAATGCATTACAATACTTTTTTACTCTATAACGTCCTGGGAGGGTTCATTTGGGTAACAAGTCTTATGTTTTTAGGATACTTCTTTGGAGGTCTTCCTTTTATTCAAGAAAACTTCGAATATGCAGTGTTGGGTATCGTTTTCTTCTCTCTTGTCCCAGTAGGAATTGAGTTTGTTAAACACAAGCTAGAGAAAAGAACAGTAAAAACGGAACAAACAAGTTATACAGAGATTAAAGAGACACTAAAGAAAGAACATTTAACCGAGTAACTTTTTGCTTCTTAGACTACGCTATAGAGTCTTTTTTCTCCTCCATACTCTAGTTCCATATTTCCTCCCTTTTGTAAGGCTCCAAATTGCTCAGCTGATAATGGAGCACAGTACGGACGTATCTGCATCTGAGTAGCATCAGAACTACTTGGGACTGACAAGTAATTTGATGGATCAAATAAATAGGGACGATCTTTACCTTCACCAAGAAAAATAATATTAAAAACATGTCCACCTATTTCTGCAGCATCATATTCTCCGTGCGAATTAGCAACTAATAATGGCCCTCCTGAAATGAGTACTGACTTCATACCTGAAAACGAAAGAAGTTCTTGAGCAAGTACTCCCATTTCTGTACAGGTAGCAGTTCGATCTCCTTTGAACTCATCAAGAGATCTTTTCTGTTTAGTATCATATTTTCTCTTATTTTCTCTACCCGTATGTTCGTCGGGTATACCAAAATAGGTCAATATTGTCTGTTGAGCTGCAACAAGTAAAGCAGCTTCTTCACGACTTTTCCCATCAGGTATTTGTACTGATTCGAATTTTCGATAAAAATCTTCATAACTTTCTGCATAGTTTATATATTCTTCTGATAAATCCCCTTTTTCAACTATCAAAGTCTGCCCTTGATGCCCCTTAGGAAGCTCACTTCCTGATCGAATATTTCCCTCATGAAAAAAAAGACCTGGATAGAGCTGAGCTAATGGGATACCTGTCTTTCCAAGCTGTTCACTATATACAGATTTTATTCTATGCGATGCTGTATTATGTGTAAGATCTAGTTGAAGATGGGCTAAATGAGAGATACGACGTTGTGTAGGATCTTCTGTCTGTAATGCATCAAGAAATAAGAATTCATGTGCGTTTGATGCTACGTCTAATGACCCCGAAAGAGCCTCTCCTATTCTCCTTCCTTGACTTGCTTCAAACTCGGCTGTCAAACTATCAATAGATTGCTTCACTCCTTCCTGATCAGTAGCAGATAGATGGAGCATTCTTTCAGAAACTGGTTGAGGATGTAGTTCCGAATTAATTTGTACAGAAACATCCATATCATTTAGTATTACATATTAGAATAGTAGAATTCTACCAAGGTAATCATACTCACTTTTTATATATACTTAGCCAAAGATAGGCTCTTTTATTCTCGCATAATAAGGTTAGTATTCTTAAATACAAGAGAAGAAAAACTAAAAAAGTTTATGAAATATGCAGATAAAAAAGGTTAGTTACACTGAAGCGTAGTACGACATTCTGTTCGAGCATCATCAGTAAGGTTATCACATCCAGCACACATAGTAGCTTTATCAATCACTGGAGCACCTGAGGCATTTCCTGCATTTTTAAACATACTTGAATAGTCTGTAAAGGTAATTGAGCTAGGAGGAGTAAAGTATGAATCCACTGGAGACCAGGGAGAACAAGTATAAGAAGATTCTTTATTAATATCTACAGACTGGGGCATTTGAGATTGTGCTTGTTCAATAGCATCTAGGGATGTTTTAAATCCTGTGGGAGAATTGTCCATCCAGATGTATATCTCTTGTCCCGTTGAAAGCATGGAAGAAGCAACTGTTTTACCATCAACAACAGATGAGAAATCTCCTCGAGCTTTTCCTCCTGAGATATACATAGTTCCACTCGTTTGTGCCTCAGAATCACTAAAGGTACACTGTTGATTATTTTTTGAGTTCAAAAGGTTCTTTAAAGATGTCACTTCCCCACTTTTTCCCATCATTTTGTCTTGAGCTTCTCCAATAGAGGAGGGTTGTTTATTAGAACTCAAGAAAAGATATCCTCCTCCAATAATGAGAAGAATAAGAACAGCTAGTGCAATAAGAAGGTTTCTATTCATTTCCTGTATTATACCCCCTTATTACTCCTTTGCAAGTAGTTTTTCTCTAAAAAATGTCACAGTGCGCTCCATTGCCTGAGTAAAACTATCTCCACTAATATTATGTCCTCCAGTAGGATACACAAATAATTCATGCACCACATTATTCTTCTCAAGATACTTCACTAACCCCCTACTGTACTCAACACTTACGACATTATCATCAACGGCGTGGTGCAGCTGAATTGCTCCTTTGTAATCTGATAAATAGTTGATAGGAATAACCTGTTTCCAGAATTCACTTTCAGGATCTACTTGTCCATAGGTATTGAAAAGTTGCTGCCTTCTATTCGTTCTGCTTGAGTTAGTTGGTAGTGGCTGATAACTAGAATCTTGAATTCCATACTCTCTCATATCAGTATAGGTATATACAGCACCTCCCCAGACAACCACAGCTGGGATTTCAGGTTTAGTAACTACTGTTCTAAGAAGTACATTCCCAGCCATACTATGTCCCCATACTCCAATTCCATCTTTTTTCACAAACTCAGTATTCTGCAAAGCACTGTACGCATTCAATACATCAACAATATAGTCTCCTGAATAATAAGATCCCCCAGGTTCTCCTTCAGAGTCTCCATGTCCTCTCAAGTCAATTTTAAAAATAACAAATCCATTTCTCGCTAAGTAATCCACGTATGCAGAGTATGCTTGCCCTATTGTTTGATAGCTACTTGGAGGAAGGTATCCATGAACAAAAATAACTGCTGGCCAGCCCCCATTTGGTTTCTCTCCACTAGGTTTTGTTAGTAATCCATTTATTTTAAATCTATCAGAAACGTATGAGGTAAGATAGGAGGTATACTCTCCAAGAGTATCTACAGGAGTTACCTCTCCTAAAGAACTCTCATATATTTTAGTTCTTAAATACGGAATCGTCATTTCTTGAAAAAGAAAAGGAGTAGATAAAAGACTACCTTCTTGACTTACTTGAGTCGTTTGCGAAGGTGAAAGATAAGAGTTATTATTTCTCAGAAACAATATTCCTAGAATACCAACGAGAATACAAAGAGAAATAATCAGTACTCTTCTTTTCTTTCTCTCTAAAAGAGATATTGATGAAGATTCAGAAGGTGTTTCGGGGAGATTTTTATCCATACTCATTAGTATAGCGGATAACTATCCTTCGCTTAGTGAGCTATCTCTTTCTTATTTCCACGTACGAAGTTATTTCTTTATCTCATCAATATCTTCTTGTAGTTCTTTCTTTACTTCCTCAGCAATCATTTCAATTTTTGACTCTACTCCATCAATTCGTTTCTCAAGAAGCTGCCAAATATCATTATATTTTCCCTCTGCAATATGCTCAAGAAAGGTTATTTTTTCCTCATCATCTAAATGGGTTAGAATTTCTTCTAAGATAGCATGGTGAAGATTTGAATCAATCAACTCAATCAAATGATGCTTTTCACTTTGTGATAAATCAAGCTTGTTCAACTCAAAAATAAGTGTATCCGTTTCTACAATGTGACTATAAAAATGTTTTTGTTTCCTTTTCATATAATTATTCTACCAACTCCAGTGGTCCTAAAGGAATTGTTTCATTTTCTGGAGAGATAAAAAAATACAGTACTGCTCCTCTTTGCTTCCCATCTACTCGCTCCAGATACTTCATTACTTCAGGAGCACCTCCTAGATGCTTTCCAGTCCAAGCAGCAGGACCAGAATCAGCAATATCAACAACCATAGATTTTCCATTATCAGGGTTTACCAAAAGCATTTTTCGATACTTATAAAACTCCATATATTCTCTGAATCGAGTAGAAAAGTCTTCTGATAAAAAAGTTTGTACAGCAATATAATATTTTTCCCGTAGGTTATCCTCCTGCGTAAACTCATATTTACTATACGCAAAGTATCCATACGCTCCAAGCCCTGGTGCCATTCCTGAACTGTAGTATTTTTGTGAATCTTCTGCTGAATCAAAATGACTTGCCATAGTATCTCCTGGGTATCTAGCCAGATGTTGCTCTGCTCCAATGAGCCCGTACGTTCTATTCAATTTCTTCCCTTCCAATTCTGTTTTTACACTTACTCCTGTATATTGTTTTAAAATTCCTTCAATCTTTTCCTCTTCCTCAGAGGTCAAAGGACGCATCTGCTCAGGCAATACACTTCTCAAATCATTGATAAAAAAACTTTTCCTTTCGACAAACACTTCTTTTTCTATTTTAGGAAGATCAGGGAAAGTAAGAGGTTGAGCAGGAGTTGCCAAAAGAAGAAGTCCTGCACCACTTCCTACCAATGTTTTTTTTGCCTGATGAGAAACTTTATCAATAGTCTCTTTATGTTTTCTAAGAACTCTTTCAGATCTTTTTCTATGCTTATCAACCCATTTAGCTGAAAGATGCGCATATGTTGACGCTTGAGAAATATCCATATATTTGTACTATAACAACTTCTTGGAAAAATGTAGAGTAGAGGAAATTATTCTTTCTTTTTAAAGTCCAATGAGGCAGAATTAATACAATAGCGAAGTCCTGTGGTATGAGCTGGACCATCAGTAAATAAATGACCTAGGTGAGATCCACAGTTACTACATACCACTTCAGTTCTATTCATACCATACGCATCGTCTTCTTTTAGTTCAATGTGGGATTTGTTCACGGTATCATCAAAACTTGGCCAGCCTGTTCCGGATTCAAACTTTGCATCTGATGAAAATAATTCTTGTCCACATGCAGCACATTGATACATTCCTGTCTCGTGATTATTCCAATATTTCCCACTAAACGGAGCCTCGGTTGCACTACATCTGAGAACTCGAAATTGCTCTTCATCTAATTTTTCTTTCCAATAATCCTGAGGTTTGTTTTTAGCATCAGACATACTCCTATTATACTCCCCTATACTTGACAATACAAAAAAATGATTCTACTCTAAAAGAGATGAAACAAACCGGTATTGCTCTTCTTGTTGTCTTTCTCCTCTCCTATTCTCCTGTTTCTGCACTAGAGACTAATACAACCACAACTGATCCTGTATATGAGGATGAACTTCGAGAATTAAAACCAATTGAGAAACCAACCAGTAAGCTTCTCAGACCTACAATTATCAAAGAACGACTAGAAAAAAGAGAAGAGATAAAAACAAATATAGAAACACGAAGAAAAGAATTGAAGGAAATGATTGAGGAAAAAAGAGAAGAAATTAAAGAGGAAATGGATAAGAAACGAGAAGAATTAAAAAACAAATTAGAACTAGTAAAGGATGAAAAGAAAAAAATGGCTGCAGAAAATTTAGATACACGCTTAGCAGCCATCAATAAAAATCAAACAGACAGAATGTCTGAATCTATAGAGAAACTAAGCACTTTTTTAACAAAAATTATTGAGCTTGCAGATAAAGCAGAAGCAGCAGGACAAGATACGACTGTTCTTGATACCGCTATTCAAAATGCTCAGACTGCTCTAGCTAGTGCTGAGGCTGCAATTACTACCCAAGCTGGAAAAGAATATGTAGCAACAGTTACTACCGAAGCCAGGCTAAAATCTTCCTTTAGTACTGTTGTAAAACAGTTACAAACAGATCTTAAATCTACACAAGAAAAAGTAAAAGCAGCACGTGACAGTATAAAACTAGCTGCACAGGAATTAGAAAAATTAAGAGAATCACGAGAAGTTCCAACTGCATCTGAAAGTGCACAATAAATAATATGGATCCAAACACACAACAAACACCAACAGAACAACTACAACCAGCTACACCAGTAACTGAAGCTCCAGTTGAACAACAAGCCCCTATCTTTCCTCCGGAACCAAAAAGTCATCTTGGAACTATCTTTGGGATTTTCTTTGTCACTATGCTTGTTCTAAGCCTCACAGGAGGAGGAGCATGGTATTATCTCTCAACACAAATGAAGCCAACTAGTACTACTCCAGTTACTCTGCAAACTAATGTCACTCCAACAGCAGGAGCTAGTGCCCAAACGGTAGCAACTGCCAATGAGGTCAGTTCAACCTCAGTACCTGTGATTGTTGAGGCAGAACAGTTAAATGAAGATTTTAAGGAGTTAGATCAACTACTCTCTACCTTATAAAGAAAGAATTTGTTTTTTTTCTTGAGACTCTTTCCATCTTAGATACGGTACATCTTGAGAATAATCTAAACACCCCATAGGACAAAGCATACTTTCTTTTTCCTCTAAGCAGTCTTTACATACAATAAAATGTCTGTGACAAAAGTTATCTGAGCAGTTAATAAAGTTCTCACAAGGAGTTAAACACTGAGCACATTTTCCAATAATCTTTCTTTTAGGATCATCCATGTTAAAACCCATAACCAGTCTATTATCAAATACATATAAGGCTCCTAAAAAATCTTCCCCTGGATATTTTTCCATATACGTAACAATTCCTCCATACAGCTGATAGACATCAGAAAATCCATGTTTTACTAAAAATCCTGAAGCTTTCTCACAACGAATTCCTCCAGTACAAACAGTAACGACTGTCTTGTCTTTTAGGTGTGCTACTTGCTTAGGAGTATCTTTGATATCATAAAAATTCTTCATTCCTGAAAACACTGATCCTTCAAAATGTCCTACTTCTTGCTCATAGTCATTTCTCATATCGATAATATAGAATTCTTTACTCTCACCTTTTCGGGGATGGAGCCAGGAGTGAAGCTCCTCTGCAGTAATATATTTTCCTGTTACTTTGGTTGGATTTATATTCTCATCCTCTGATAAATGAGTTGAGACAATTTCAGATCTGACTTTTATGGAAAGTTTTGGAAAGGCATTTCCTACCCCCTTACTTCTTTTGATATGAACTTTTTCAAATCCAGGAAGAGAGAGAAGGGATTTTACATATATTTCAATATCTGCTGTTTTTCCTTCAAAGGTTGCATTGATTCCTTCTGAGGCAATAATAACTCTTCCCGTAAGGTTTAGCTTCTGTGCGAGAGTTTTTTGATCTTTACAGAATCTTTCAGGATTCTCAATTGATATATAGTTATAAAAAAGAATAATAGTGTATTCAGGTTTCATCGTAGCTTATTTTACCAAAAAGTAGAGAGAAAGGAAAAATTAATAGGTATAACAATCTTTAATTTCAAAAGGTTCACTTGTATAGGCATAAGTTTTCCCATTATTTGTTCCGGCAATAGTTATTTTAAATCCTTTTTCAGGATTCAGTTTTAACTTGTTCATCGTATCCGGAAGTTGCCAAGTATACTCATCCATCATTTCTTCCTCGTTCTCATGGGGAATATTTACTTCAGCTATTGCGTAAGCGACATTTGATGGAGAAAGAAGCGTGATATTTATCTTGTGATCCCCCTTTCCTGTTGCAAACCACATTAATCTCCTATTGTCTTCAACACACAATACGTCGTTTTTGGCTGGGGAAGTAATTTTTGAGAGAGGTTTTGTAGGAGTTGGCGTACTAGCTGGGGAAGTCCAGACAGGAGTCGAGTTATAAGGATAAACAGTTGATGGGATCATATAGGTAATACAGGAATACCCTTTTTTATACTTAAAATCTTTCTGTGATTGGGAAGAAGGAAAAGAATAACTTATAGTTGAGTCATATTTCTTTGCTTCTTCATAGCTTGTAGAAAAGGTCGTACAAAGTTGATATTCCTTCTCTCCTCTGACAATATAGCCATATGGTTCTTTTGATTGAGGATCTTTAATGTCATTATACGGACCAGTTAAACTTACCTCACTTAACTTTTCAGGTAACTTTCCATTTTGTGAGTAGTACGATTCAATTGCATAAGAAATTGTGCTAAAGTCTTGAATTCGCGTATTATCCAGCGCCAAAGCTTGTCTGGAGATTGGAAGTCCGTTTTTGATAAATACTCCACAAATAGTGGCAATAGCAATAAGAGTCAGTAAAAGGAGTGCAAGATAAGTATTTCGCATAGATTTATTTCACTCTATCTGATTTGACTTGGGACAAATAGTAAAAGAATACAGTTCCAAAAATACCTATCGTTATGGCAAAGTTAATCAAAAAGTTCGTAGTTACATTTCCATCTAAGAAGTTATACACAAGATAAATGGCGTTATACATCATGACAATAAAGGCAATAATGAGAGTGAGATAGGTCAATACTCTTCTTGCTTTAAGCTCTGCAAGAAAAGGAAGTCTCAGAGTGCGTCTTTTGATATCGATAAAAAGACCAATAAATAAAGGGAAAGAAACAATTAAAATTGCTCCAAAAATCGTAAGACGGGTATGGTTCCAGGAATCGCTTCTAATAAATCGATCTGTCTGGACTGCAGGGAAAATTCCATCAACAAAAGCATGGAAAAGGTTCATAAATGAGACACAAACTAAAATGAGTGAGATAAAAAGTAAGATATGTTCAAAAGCATCCCAAATTGCTTTCCCATTTAATGGAGGAGCTGGTGGAGTAAGATCATTCTCTGATGCGTTAAGAATATTTGTTACTATTTTTTCTTCCCACCCTAGAGCTACAAGCTTGTTTTTAATTTCTTCCTCTTTTACTCCTTTTGCTTTGGCTTGGGAGATATAGCGTAATAATTCCTCAGTCATAGGTATAGTATGATCCTTACTTTTTCTTCGAGTCAATATTGACTCTGTATGCCTTCTCAACCCACTCTTTTAATTCTCTCTTGTCCTCAATTATATCATAGGGAACTTCCCAGTAACTCATTGTATATACCTTTCCATTCTTTCCTGAGTAAGTAAAAGGAGTACTTCCCTTCTCCTCATAATCCATTTTATTTCTCTCCCCTACCTTAAGATAAAACCTATCATCGGCAATAAGTCCAGTAATTACTCCGTCCTTATAGATTCCATATCCTCCAAACATAGCACGGGATGTAATTCCCGGAAGCTCTCCCAGGACTTCTTCAAGAATATACGTGACAAAACCTGATTTACTCATTAAAATATTTTTTCAGTACTACTGTATCAATATCAAATAGAATTTTTTTTAAAAGCTTTTTATAACTTTTCCTATCTACCCAATAATATTTTTCATGTTCCTGACTAAGTATTACCTTTTGCGATGTTGCGCTACATTTATACCCTACGCTAAAAATCTTATGTCCTGAAGGTTGGGTAAATATCCAACTAATGAGAGGTTCTCCAACTTCAACTAACAATCCTGTTTCTTCTTTTACTTCTCTTTGCAACGACTTCTCTAAATTATCCTCCCCATCTTTTATTCGTCCTCCTGGAAAATCAATCCCATACTCATTACTCCATAAAACGAGAAGTTTTCCTTCATGTTCTATAAAGGCTTTGAGCCCTACCGTAAAGATAGTATTATTCTCACTCATATCTGGTCTTTTTAGCTACAAAAAGTTATAATAGGTATTGTAGCACGGAGGGGTCGCATAGTGGTCGAGTGCAATTGTTTACTAAACAATCGATTCGCAAGAATCCGGGGGTTCGAATCCCCCCCCCTCCGCCAAGCCTTTCTCTTCTTCTAACCCTATAATATTGTTTTGAGTAATTTCTTTTGCTATAATAATTTCTCTATGCAAGTAGTTCCCTATGAAAGAGGCAATCATCCTCCCGTAACAAGACATGAAGTAGCAGGAGTTATCATCACTCCTGATCATAAAATCCTTTTATGTCAAAGAAGTATGACCAAACGTGTTGCACCTGGTGTGTGGCATATTCCTGATGGAACAGTGGATGCTGGTGAATCTGATATCGAAACTATGCATCGAGAACTTCAGGAAGAACTAGGGGTAAAAACAGTAGCTATGGGAGACTATACTGAAGTATCGTTTACCTATGGTCTTGGAGATGCAATTCACCAAACACGATACTATCCTGTGAAAATTGAAGGAACAATTGTTCTTAATCCAGAGAGTGATAAATATGCACTCGTTGATTTAAAAGATTTTGAAACCTATCTCGAACCACACACCCTTGCTCATCATATTGAAGCAGTAGAGAAATCTTTTCCCGCCTCCCTTTTTAGCGACATTGCCTAAATCTTAGTTCTCTACTTTTCCTAGTAAATACGCTTTTCTTTCCTCTTCTGGAAAATGCTCAATGGCATATCGCAAAGCCGTTCGTGGCATACTTTTATAGTGAGTATGTAAAAATCCAACTAGTACCTCTTTCCCACACCTTTTTCCCACTTCTCGAAGCATCCATCCAACTGCTTTGTGCATCAGGTCTTCTGTATCTCCCAGAAGCATTTGCGCAATTTCAAATGCCTCTTTATATTCTTTCTTGTAAATAAAAGCAAAAGTTGCAACCATCGCAATTCTCCGCTCCCAAAGAAGAGAGGATGTCGCAAGGACTTTTAATATCTTTTTTTCTTCAGGATGAGTACAGAGATACTCCCCTACTATTTTATGTGCTGAAGTGTCGACTAAATCCCAGTTATTGATTTGTTTCGTGTGAGATAGATAAAATTCTACTAGCTCTTTTTTCTTTTTTTCCGAAGCTTTTTTCATTTGAAGCGTAAGAATAATAAGTGAGATAAGACGTTCTTCATGAATTGGTGAGTACAATAATTCTTTTATCTCATTCAGTGGTAGATCTCTAAATTGTTTTGCAATATCTCGAGAGACAGGAACAGTTACTCCAACAAATGTATCTCCTTCTCCATATTGTCCTTTTTTGGTTTTGAAAAACCTAGCTGATGATTTTGCTTTTTGTTCGTTAGCTACTTTTTTAATTTCTTCTCTTAGAGCATCTAGCATGACCCTATTCTACTGAATGTTTTCTTCTTTCACAATCATTACCTAATACTTACCAACAATCTCCTTTGCACATATCAGACTGAAAATGAAAGAAGGTGATATTTCTAGCTTACATGTACAAATGTAAGTCCTTTGGCTGCATTACTCTTTGGAGTTCTTATTCTTATTTTTCCAGAATTTCTAAATTACTTTATTGCAGCTTACCTTATTTTTAGTGGGATTTTAGGACTTGGACTTATCCAATAGCACAATTTCCCTCTTTTTTCCGCTATACTAAACAATATGGTTGAAAAAAAGGAACGGTATGCTGCCTTAAAATATCACGACTTCCGTCTTTTGTGGATTGGGATGTTTATCTCCAGTATGGGAGGATGGATGCAGATGGTAGGAATGAATTATCATATCTACGATCTGACAGGGAGTGCATTTGCTCTAGGAATGATTGGGATTGTTCGTTTTATTCCTATCTTCTTTTGTTCTCTAATTGCTGGTGCAATTGCTGATACGCATAATCGTAAAAGGATTATGTATATCACCCAAATCATCCTTGCCCTTCTTGCCAGTATCATGGCCATTACTACCTTTACAGGAGTAATTAACCAATGGCTTATCTACCTTCTTACCGGACTTTCTGCAGCTGTTATGTCTTTTGATATGCCCGCTCGCCAAGCTTTAGTTCCCAATTTAATTGACAAAAAACACCTGGCAAACGCCATGAGTATGAATTCCATTGTCTTTCAAACTTCAGCAGTAGTTGGACCAGTTCTTGCAGGACTTGCTATTGCCAGAACAGGAATTGGTAGTATCTATGCATTCAATGCCTTCTCTTTTGTCGCGGTTATTATTGCCCTGTTACTCATGCACTCCAAAGGCGAAGTGGGAGGAAAATCAGCTACAGTTTCTTTTCATTCCATCAAAGAAGGATTCCAATTCCTTTTCTCAAAAACACTTATTTGGTCAACTATGATTTTAGATTTCTTTAGCACCTTTTTTGCCTCTGCTACTTCTCTTCTCCCCGTTTTTGCCAAAGAAGTATTGTTTGTCGGACCTGAAGGGTTGGGGCTTCTCTATTCAGCAACGAGTGTCGGAGCATTAACTGCCAGCTTTGGTATGGCTCATTTGGGACAGATTAGAAATCAAGGGAAAATTTTACTTATTGCTATTGGAGCATACGCTGTGGGAACTATTCTTTTTGGATTCTCCAAGATATTTTTTCTTTCCTATATTGCACTTATGATTATTGGAGCTGGAGATAGTGTGAGTATGATTATTCGCCATACCATTAGACAACTGGTTACTCCTGACGAGATGAGAGGAAGA
Source organism: uncultured Gammaproteobacteria bacterium (assembly GCA_964571255.1). Classification (GTDB taxonomy): domain Bacteria; phylum Patescibacteriota; class Microgenomatia; order Levybacterales; family UBA12049; genus CAZNAA01. The sequence continues at coordinate 134,796 of CAZNAA010000001.1, read as the reverse complement.
TTAACGAGTACGAATATGATTTTTGCTTTTGGTGGACCACAACTGGGAGAATTTGAAGCAGGACTTTTAGCACAAGCTGCAGGAGGACCTGTAGCAGTTCTTATCGGAGGAATAATTACTTTAGTTCTTGTTGGAGCAGTAGCAATTAAAGTGCCACTTCTTCGAAACTTTGATTATCATAAGGAACCAGAGGAAAAATAACTAAAGTGATGGGAACATTAAATCCAATACGCGTTGTATTTCTCTCCACGCTTGTGGCCTAAAACTCTCCCTATCTTTTTCTAAAATAGCTTTAATATTTGGTATCTTCGGAGATAAATTTTCTATCCCTATTTTTGAAAATAAATCTTCTTGAGTATTCACACCATGTAAGGACTGTCGAATTAACTGTTGCCCTTTCGTTCCTGTGTTAACCATTTTAAAAGCACTTTCCCATCCAGTTGACTCAATAGCAACTAACTCGTCAGCATATTTTCTTGCAATCTGTCCTAGCTGTCTTATCACATAGGGACCGGCACCAACATCTTTTGCAACTAAAATAATTCTATTAACAATCAAATCTGTAAAAAACTTTTTTGTATCTTTTCCTTTTTCCATGAGGAGATTATAGCAGAGATAATGAGGCTACTTTCCAAATCGTCTTTCTCGCTCACTATATTCACTTAGTACCTTATCAAATTCTTCCTCAGTAAAATCTGGCCAGTACGTATCACAAAAATAAAGCTCACTGTAGATGGCTTGCCAAGGTAAGTAACCACTGAGGCGCTTTTCTCCTCCAGTTCGAACAATCATATCAGGATCTGGAATTCCTGTGGTATCAAGATAGGACTCAAAAATCTCACTTGTTACTTCTTTTACATTATCTTTAAGTAGTGAATTTACTGCTTTTAATATCTCTGCTCGTCCTCCATAGTTAAGAGCCAAAACTACAACACAGGTGTTGTTATCTTTCGTCTTTTCCACTAAATCCTCAACAATTTGACTAATATCTTCTGGAAAAGCAGTGATATCTCCCATCACTCGAATTTGGACTCCTTCATCATGAAGTCGGTCCATCATCGGATCTTTTAGTACTTCCCGAAAAAGATTGAGAAGATACTCTACCTCCTCCTTGTCCCTTTTCCAATTTTCTGTTGAAAAGGCCCAAAAGGTCAAATACTTTACGCCTTTTTCTTTGGCATACTTTACTAAGGGTTCAATTCTTTTTGCTCCTTCTTTATGGCCAAAGAGAGTCGGAAGAAGACGCTTTTTCGCCCATCTTCTATTTCCATCCATGATAAATGCAATATGTGTAGGAATCATATGTTATAGTTTTTTTACTTGAGTACCTTTTCCATCATCAACAATATCATACCCTAACTTTTTGATTTTATTTCGAATATGATCTGCAGCAACATATTGTTTTGCTTTTCGATGAAGTCGTCTCTCCTCGACTAAATCCAGTACTTCTTGAGGGATGGGCTCAGCCAGTTTCTTCCCCACTGTTTCGAAGTATTCTTTCAAATTAAATCCTAACACTTTATCCATTTCAAAAAGAGTCATGAGTTTCTCACCAGCAGGAATATCTGATTTCATCATTTCCCAAACAACTGATAATGCTTGAGGGGTATTGAGATCATCTGAGAGAGAATCTAAAAACTTTTGTAAGTATTCCTCATTCACTGCTTCACTAGGTGAAAGAGTGAGCATATCAGATCGCAAGTGATTCAGCGCATTTTGGGCTGCATCAAGTCCTGGAAAAGTGAAATTCATTTCTTGCCGATAATGCGTTTGGAGATATAAATACCGGACGGCAAGAGGATCATATCCTTGTTTTACTAGATCATAAATTCGATACACATTTCCTTTTGACTTACTCATCTTTTCTCCATTAACGAGAAGAAACGCTCCATGCATCCAATAGTTCACAAACTTTTTCCCCGTTACGGCTTCTGATTGAGCAATTTCATTTGGGTGATGCGTTTCTTTTAAATCCATTCCTCCAGTATGAATATCAAATGACTCCCCCAAATACTTCATACTCATGGCAGAACACTCAATATGCCATCCCGGAAATCCTACTCCCCATGGACTCTCCCATTCCATTTGCCTTTTTTCTGAAGGAGTAGAAAACTTCCACAGTGCAAAATCTCGTGGAGTCTTTTTTTCAGGATTTATCTCAACTCTAGCTCCTTCTTTGATTTGATCAAGTGAGGAGAGTTGGCCATATGTTGGGAATTTTGAGGTATCGTAATAGATTCCGTCCGTTGTTTGGTAGGTAAAGCCTTTTTTTTCAAGACGCTCAATAAGTTCAATTTGTTCTGGAATAAGATCAGTTGCTTTGACAAATTGCGTAGGAGGTTGCATATTTAAATTCTCAAAATCCTCTAAAAAAGCATCAATATAAAATTGTGATACTTCCCAGACTGTTTTTCCTTCTTTTGTTGCAGCTGATTCCATTCGATCTTCTCCCAAATCGGCATTTCCCGAATTGTCTCCAGTCAAATGTCCTACATCAGTAAAATTCATGATATACGTTGTTTCAAACCCAGTAAGTTGAAGCGTACGAACAATTAAGTCTCCAAGCATATAGGTCCGAAAGTTTCCGATATGGTTAAAGCTATACACCGTTGGTCCACAGGTATAGACTCCAACGTGAGGTGGAGTTAATGGTGTAAAGTTTTCAATTGAGCGTGTAAGGGAATTATAAAGGGTAAGCATTTTAAATTAGAGCAATAGTGGCATTTTACCATAATTACTAGTATGAGGAAACAATTTAGAAAGAAAAAAAGAGATTGGCGCCCCGCTGCGTAATGCAGCGGGACACCTTCTCTTGCTAGTTGTAGGAGAAATGGAGATAGATCTCATTCGTATTTGGATCACGGGCATACTGGGCAGTATATCCGTGTTGCCTTCCGTGTTCCTTAACACCATTGAGGAACACGAACATCGCATCCCACCCAATAGTGCTAAAGAGGTTGACAGTGTTCATGGACTGGAGACGACGTGGGAGAATGTTATCTTCGATCACCCACGTCATCAGGTCGATGAAAGCTTCAACTGCCTCGCGCTGTTCGCGTGTCCGCAGTTGATCCATTGTTTGTGGGAACTCATTGATCCTAGTCTGACGCTCCGTTGCAGTGAGAGGTCGCTTCCTGCGCTGTCGAAGCTGTTGGCTTTGCAACTCGAAGTTGCGTAGATAAGCCACATGCCACCGATAGAAACGGATTCCACGTACGAGAGCAATTCCAACGAGGATACCTGTCCCTAGACCTGTTCGCTGACTAACGAGCATATTGATCCCTTCTGCCTTTCTGCTAGTTAGCTTCCAAGCCTACCTCCTTGAGCTTGGGCAACTTGAGCTCCTTGATCTTCGCACGCCTTGGTCCCCAGCTCACATTGGAATTTGGCATGTAGAGACTCGCGAACAAAGTCAGCTCCTTTTCTTCTAAGGTCTGGACGAACGCCCATGCGATTTGCCTACCATGGGTGTAAAGAACCGGAACCAGTGCCTCCATCACCACGACTTCCGCCGAGGCAATATAGAAGACAATAGCCAGATCGTCGTCAAGCGCCCGGTAGTCCGGCTGTCGCTTAACCAGCTGATCGGATTCTTTGCCAAGAAGGATGTCGAAGTTGGCGAAGATAGTTAACGCCTCGAACAGATCCTTTGGCACGATTGCCTCAAGCACCTTCTTGATCTGATCTTTGTCGATATCCAACCCTTTGAGAGCGGTAATCGACTGTGCATTGATCCTTCGCGCCATTAGGTTGGTGTTAGCTTTCCTGAAGGCAATAATTAGACGGTACAAGGAGATGTCAAACTCTATCATTGTTCCTCCTTCGCTTCTTGACCTATCCGGACTCCCGGTAGGCTCTGAAGCACGGCAAGAGAAAAAGAAGAAATTCCTTCCCTATTACCTTGCTTCAAAAGAAAGCAAAAGAATATTTTCCACAACTATTAATGTGCAAGAGAATTAAACTATTTTAGGTTCTACTAAACTTCTGCAATTAGAAACAGTTCAAGCCTAAAACTAAGATGGATTATACGCCTGAGAAGAGAGAAATGCAAACTATAAGACCTATCCAGAAGCACCTCTAAAGGTTTCTGTTCTATGTGTAGATTGGGTTAAAGCGTTAAAGTTAAACTTCTTTCTCTTTTCCTCTTCTTTTTTAGCAAAATCTACTCGCTGCTCTTGTACTTTCTTTTGCTCTTCTTGCTGCTGCGCTACTTCATGCTTCCGACTATTAAAGGTAGGATTAAAATAGGTTGCCGTATGTTGCTGCTTGAGAAGTTGTAGCTTGGCTCTAGTATCAGCCAGTTTTACTTGAGTCTGTTGATGATTTTGCATGCCAAATGGGTCTGAAAGAGAAGCAGCTTGCGTTGGTTTTTTCTGTCCTTGGAGTTCTTGCTGGAAATCTTTGGCATTTTGTGGAGAACTATCCACTCGAGGATCAGTGGATACAAGAGTTCCTAAGACTTGGCCATTTGCCATTGAACTCCATTGTTTTGATTGTTGCTGGACTGTTTTTCCAACCGTTCGTCCTACACTTTTTCCTTGCTCCCACGCAGTTTCAAAGGGATTTTGACTAAGACTTCCAAAACTTGCCATATCTTAATCATACAGCATCAAACTTCTTTGTAGTTAATAGTCTTGTCTCCCAATGAGTGCCCGATCAAGGGTACTACTATCGGCATATTCTAAGTCTGCTCCAATCGGAAGTCCCCGTCCAATACGAGTAATCTTTACTTCCATAGAAAGATTTTTTAGCTGCTTGGCTAAATACATGGCCGTTGCTTCCCCTTCCATAGTTGGATTCGTTGCTAGAATCACTTCAGTAATTCCTCCATTTTTTATACGATTTATGAGAGGAGAAATATAAATCTCGTCTGGTCCAATATTATTTAAAGGATCAATTCTTCCATGAAGTACGTGGTATACCCCTTTATACGATCCACTTTTCTCAACTGCCAATACATCCAGTGGCTCTTCCACAACACAGATAAGTGTTTTGTCTCGTCTGTCATCACTACAGATACTACACGGGTCAGTTTCATCAACGGTAAAGCAAATATGACAAATCGTTGTTCCTTTTCGTAGACTAGAGAAAGCCTGTGCCATTTTATCAAGCTCTGATTGAGGAACATGCAAGAGATAAAAGGTAAGACGTTGGGCTGTTTTTGGACCAACTCCTGGAAGTCGTTCAAATACATCTACTACTTGTTGAATAGCCAAGGGAATTTTCATATAAGAGATTATGCTTCAAGGTGTAGCTCTTTAGAAAGAAGTTCTGCTAAAGAATGAATATGGAGTTTTTCAAATCGTTTCTCTTCAGGAAGAAAAACACTATCCGTTACGTTTACTGTACTGATTGAGGAATCTTGCAGTAATTTTGGAGCTTCTGATGAGAAAATCGCATGTGTTACAAACGCGTGGACTTCCTCAGCTCCGTTCTCAAGCATCAGGTTAGCTGCTTGCACCATGGATTTTCCACTGGAAATCATATCATCAACGAGCAGGCATCTTTTCTTCACTATTCCGTCAAAATGATGCGCTTCAATGTTTCCAGTAGCTAAATCTCTATTCTTTTCAATTGTCACGTATTCCATCCCGTCCACGAGTTCGGACATGATTCGAATTCTTCTAATTCCTCCCATATCAGGTGAAACAAGAACCGTGTCTTCCTTACTCCATCCTTTTTTCAAAATCTCTTCAGCAAATAAAGGAAGAGCTGAGAGAGAGACTGAGGGAATAGTAAGCATGTCAGAGACTTTAATGGTATGAGGGTCAACAAAAAGAATCTTATCTATCTTTAATGTTTCAAGAATAGTCAAAACGACTCGAAGAGAAGCTGATTCTCCTACTCGAAAAATATGGTCCTGTCTTTGATAGCCAATATAGGGCATAACTACGGTGACACTTTTCGCACCAGAGGAAGTAAGGGCATCAATGAGGAAGAATAGCTCCATATAATTTTCATCAACTGGTGGAGTGGTTGACTGAACAACAACACAGTCATCCCCTACTACTTCTTCCTCAACATATACTCTTCGCTCTCCATCAGGAAAAAGAAAGATTTCCCGAGGAGACAAAGATATATTGAGTTTTTTAGCAAGGCTTTCTGCTAATTCAAGGTTTGAGGAACCACTAAAAATCTTCATATAGCTATCCTATCGAAGTTACAACAAACTAGCAAGAAGAAGAAAACTTACTTTCCTCCTCCCATCAAACTACCCAGTCCACCTAAGCCTCCAGCCATTGACTGAAGTTTTTTTGCAGCCAATTCTTGAGATTTTTTAATTGCTTCGTTTAAAGCTTCACACAAGTCACGTGCTGACTTATTTTCGTAATTTTTTACATCAAGAATTTTTTGTGCTCCATTAATCTCAACATCAATTCCTCGATGATTTACGTTTAAAATTTCTGCTTCTAGTTGGCGCTGAATCATGAGAGCTTGATCTCTCATTTTTTTTAACTCACCTAATTGTCCAAATGGATTCATCATTTATTTTTCACCTCCTTCATTTTCTTCCTCAGGATCAAAATATCTCATTTCTGAGAATATTTTTCCTTCGTTATAGTGTTCTAGCACGGATTTGATAAAAGGTAACGTTTTTTCAGGAAGGTTATTGAGAGGAAACCACTGCATATCATCACTCTTCTCAGGTTCTACCAAAGAAGGTTCCCCTTCCCACTCTTCTGCTTTAAAGAAAAAAGAAATATAGTCTTTATTCGTAGTAACATGAAGAACATGAATCATCTCTAAATCCTTCTCTTTTACTCTAACTCCACATTCTTCTTTAGCTTCTCGTGCCATAGAAGTAATAATACTTTCTCCATCATCTACATGTCCTGACGGAGGAGTATACCATCCGTCCTTCCAGCCAGTGTTAAATCGCCTAAGAAAAAGAATAGAATCATTCTTTATAAGAATTAAATATGCGGCTAAATGTGAAATTTGTCTTTCTGCCATAGGGTAATAATAGCAGATTTACTCCTCTGAAGGAGAAGTTTGTCTAGGGGCATTATTATTATCTTCAGGGACAATTTTCTTTTCACCTTGAGATACTATCTCCTCAAGAATATGAGCATATTCTTCTGTAAAAAGCCAAGGAAATCTTCTTGCATTGGCTCCAAAGTATCCTAGTATTTCTGTCCTACTTCTTCCTGGTCTTGGGTGTGGTTCTTTTTCTTGCGGTATGACTGTTTTCTGATCTAGTTGTGGAATACTACTTTCTGGAGATGGCATAGGAAAACTATGATATGTCTTTACTTAATTCTTCGTCAAGATGTCTTACTAGATCAATTTCCTCTGAGTACTACTTCTACCTTTATTGGTTTTCCTACTAAGATCTTAGTAGTCTCAATCAAAATTTCCATCATTTGTGATTGATCAAGTTGCTCTTTGTGAAATGAGTGAGATGCTTGGATGATTAAGCCATCAGAGCTGTATGCTGAGATAGCACATCCTCTTAATACTCCAGCAAGTTTTCTATTTATCTTATTCACTTCATTAATAAGAGATTTCCAAAATGTGTTAAGCCACTCCTGTGTTACCTCTCCTCCGTTGGGTGCATTATGAATTTCCATTTTTGTCACCTTTGAATCAGCTGATTCTTCTTTCACTACTTCTTCCTCTCCATACAGAGCTTTTTTCTTTTCTATTTCTCCAATTTCTTTTTTTAGAGACGTAACGGTAATACTTCCTGTATCTGTCTTCCCGACTACTTTTATCTCCTCTGTCTTTATAGAAGGTGTTAGAGTTTCGCCTTTCTCTTCACACCAACTGACTATAGCTAACTCCAAAGGCAAGAGAGGCAGATAAGAAAATCGCACTTCAGCAGTGGATTTTGAAATCAACTCCAAAAGACTGGTTAGCTCACCAATCGATGCGTTTGTATCTTCTGCTTCATCACTCTTTTCTATTCCAATCTTTACCAAAAGAAGCGTATGGAGTTTTTCTAGTAACTCAGTCATAAAAAACCGTACATCCATATCACTCGCTTCAATTTGCTTACACACGTTCAATGCCTTCGTAACATCTTTTGTTAAAAAGGACTGAATTAGTTCATCTCGAAGTAAGGCAAAAGAACCCATATGTAATTGCTGCTCAATTTTTTCAGGCGTTATTTCTCCTTTTCCACTAAAGGCTACTGCTTCTTCTAAAAGTTTTGTTCCGTCTCGAAATCCTCCGTCTGAAAATTTAGCAATTAAATCAAGTGCCTCTGGGGTTATTTTTATTTTTTCGCCAGTGACGATTCGATTAAATGAGCGAAGAAGTTCCTCTTTTGTGGCTTTTGAAAAGGCAATATGACAACACCGAGAAAGAATTGTTTCTGGTACTTTATGCACCTCTGTTGTACAAAGAACAAATAATGCGTGTCCTGGAGGTTCCTCAAGAGTTTTTAATAGTGCATTAAAAGCTTCTGTTGTTAACATATGGACTTCATCAATAATGTAGATTTTCTTTTTTGTTTGAGAAGGAGTGAGACGAATCGTTTCTTTTAACTCCCGTATCTCGTCAATTCCCCGATTTGAGGCTGCATCAATTTCAATGACATCAATACATGACCCATTGGTTATTGAGGTACAAATACCACACAGATTACATGGTTCAACTGTTCCTTCTTTTTTCTCCATGCAGTTAACCGCCTTGGCCAGAATTCGGGCACTAGAAGTTTTCCCAAGCCCTTTAGGTCCGGTGAACAAAAATGCATGAGGGAAAGATTGAGAAGAAAGGAGTGAAGTAAGTTTCTCACGAACAAGTGAATTATCTAGTTGGTCAATGGTTTGCGGACGATATTTGAGATAGTACACCATAGTGCAGTCATCATAGCAGCAAAGCCTTTCTCCTCCAAGGCCTTATAGGAATAATATAGAGGCTTATTCTTCGTGATGTAGTCCTAATAGATGAAGCATAGAATGTCTTATTAACTCATCTACTTTCTCGTCAACTAATACCTCATCTTCTGCTGCTTCCATAATGACTTTTGGATAGGAAACAACAATGTCTCCCAACTTATTTTCCATCCCGGCAACAGACTGAGGAAGTTGCTCTCCTTCTGAGGCCACAAAAGACAATACATTAGTACTTCCTTCTTTCTTTCGGTACGTTTCATTGAGAAATTTCATCTTCCTATCTCCCACAATAGCCACATTCACTTCACAAGGAGTTTGAATACCATTTTCCAGAAGAACTTCCTCAATTGCTTGTTTGATTTTCTTGCGATTAACTTTATATCGACTTTCAACAAAAATAGTGATTGTATGCATGAGAATTAAGAAGAAGAAACTCGGCGTTGTTGCTTACGAGCATCTTGAATTTCTTGTTTCTTGCGCTGTGATGGCTTTAAATAGAATTGACGAGATTTTGCTTGTTGGACAATTCCTGCATCAACAACTTTTCTTGTAAATTGACGAATAAGTGCATCATCACTTTGACCTGATTGTTTTTTAACATATACCATAAAAGAACACCCCCTCCCTGTTTTCTTTTTAGTGGAAAACAAGAACTATATCTTATATTGTACAAAAATATGAGAAGAAAGTAAATCGTGTAAGAGAAAAAGTAAGTCCTATATGTAGTAAGTTATGTTAACCCGGCAATAAGATGAATATGTAAATGGTCAACATCCTGTCGTCCTCCCCCATTTACCACGATTTTGTAGTGCTTATCCCCTAAACTTTCTTTTCGTAATATCTCACTGGCTGTATGAAATAATGTGCCAAAAAGGCCAATATCATCAGCCTTTACAAACTCATCAATGTGTTGTTTGGGAATAATAAGTAAATGACGCTTTGATTGAGGATTGATATCAGGGAAAACCAGCACTTGGTCATTCTCATATACAATTTCTGCTGGAATTTCTTTTTTAACTATCTTACAAAAAATACAATTTTCCATAGTTTTTCTACTTGGATTCTAATATAACTTCTGCAATATTTCAATAATCGATTGGATAGAAAGAGATGAAGACTTTTGAGTAGGATTTTTTGAACCACCATTAAGAAGCATTTTTTTTGAAACGTGTAAAAACCAATCACCGCTTGTTTCTTGTTTTTTTATTTCCTCATAGGCGGTAGTCAAGTCAATATCATCTTCGTTACTGGTTGAAGGACGTACCTTTATACGAATATACCCTTTATCGGGATCTTTCCTCACGACAAACATATATCCCATTTTTTGAGCCAGTTTCAAAACAGTATCGTTCTCTGTTTCTAAAGCAATTCCTTTTCCCATCTTTGCCTCAAACTCTATGCCTTTCTCTTTAAGCTCACGCTCTGCCCAAATTTTATTTTCAAAGGTATGAACTAACGCATTCAAACACTCTATCCCAAAGTCTACATATTCTTGATGCTTCTCAGGCTTCATGTACTTCATTCCCTCCAGAAGTCCTAGAATAGTCAAATCATATCGATCTGATGCTGCCTCTGGCCAAAAAACTTCTTGAAAATGATCTGTTGAAACGATGAAGCGAACGATTTTATCTACAGCTTCCTCCTGGCTTTTTCGAATATTATGTCCTGTTTTTTCTCTCTGCTCTAGTACATACTCCCACGCTCTCCCTGTTCCAGATTGACTCTTATCTGAGGTCTGATGATGATCAAGTGGCCCCATACCTGTATCAACGTGGATAATTTCATTATCTTTAACGTATTGAATAACCTCATCAATTGGAAGATCTTTTACACGCTCACTTCTTTCTCCTGCAGGAACAAATTCAACAGTGGCATCCTCCCATCCAGGAAGATATTTCTTAATAACCCAAGCACCACCAATGGCATCCCAATCTGGAGATAAATGTGTAACAATAATTTTCATCTGCAAGGCAAAGTATAGCTTCTTTTTAAGATAGGTGCAATCTTACCTTATAACCCATCAACCCAAGGAGGAAGTAAACCCTTATTTTTAATCTCTCGAGTTTTTGCTTTATAGAAAGTATCCCAATTAGTGTTAAATACAGCTATATCAAATGGTACTCCTTGTAAGGAAGCAGTGTTTTCCATAGCAGCTGCAATAATATCTCTTTGCTTTACTTGCTCCTCTAAATGCCCGTTGTTAGCAAGTACTCTCCCCGTCTTATCTATAACTCGATTACAAGTATTTTTATAAAATTCTAAAAGAAAATCTCTTCCATACGTTGTATCAATATACTCAACTAAATATCTTCCAAATCTATATGAACGTTCGTATACACCTTGAGTATCTAGTTCTCTCCCTACGTTTTCAACAAAAGCCGTATGAGATAAGCCCACTAGCAGGTTCTGATCGTCCAATGCTAATGCATCGTTATATCCATAATGTTTTTCTACGTTATTATGAGGTGCCTCAGTCACTACTTCAAAGGTAATATAAACTGCCATACCCTCGACAACTGCATCTGCTGCACTTTTTCCGTATTGTCCATAGAGTTTTGCATGAATTAACTCATGAGCCGCAACATCAGGAGCAGCAGTATTCATAAGAATATCCGACCCTGAAGCACACGATCTCGTAAGATATTCTTTACTTGGTACAATCATCAACGTAGTAGATGTCTCGCGTGTATCTGGTATTCTTAGTTGAGCATTTAAGGAAGTGGAGATTCCGAAAATTTGTGTTCGTAGTTCTGGAGAAGTTCCTGTGGGAAAAATAAAGGTAAAATACCCCTGCCTTTCTCCTTCAAGTGTTTCGTTCTTTAACTCATCTGCCTTATCTGAAACAAACCATTTATTATTCTCAGCGCCCTGAATTAGTCTGTCTCTATCATGTGTAACTTGATCTTTTCGTAAAGGGTATCGCTTAGAGTAAGCAACCTCTATCCCGTTTTTTGACATACTATCTGTAATAAAGACGTATCTTTTACCACCTCCATACATAACCATAACTTCTCCATGGGATCGAGAAATTTCTGGAGAAGGTATTATCAAACTATTGGGTTCTGGTTGTCTTCCAAATTTTACTCGAAGTATTTCTTGTTCATCGGGACGAAGAGGTACAATTTGCTCTCCATAAAACAACGCATATTTCCCCTGATTATCTTCTCCAAATGTCACTTGAGTAGAAGGAGAAAGAACAAGTGTCACAGGCTCCTCAGGAAGAATAAAGCCTTCACAACCCCCTTTTTTGATTTTCTTCCTCGTGGGGACCTGTTCAACGTTCCTCATGCCAAAAGGTATTGGAGTATTATTAATTATTGTCGTCTGACGATCAAGTGCGGGAACAATATGAAACCCTGGCCCATTTTGATCAGATGATTCAGGCATATCTACTGCTACTTGTCTAGTAATATCCCCTCTTCCAGTTACGATATAAACAGCAGGAATAAATTTGTATCCTCTCCCATCTCTCTCCACTGCAGTTGTCGGAACAATATACAGACTATTGTCAGGAGCTGTAAGATGAGTAGCCTCATCTATTTTCATTCTTTCACCAGGCTCTATTTTATTCTCATCTCTGACTCTTTCAGGCTCTTGTGGTGATGGTCTTATAGGAGATACCTGTGAACCTTTTTTCCACTTACTAAGAATTCCCCATCTCTTTTTTTCTCCCCCATCTCTTTTGTCTTCCATACTCTACCTACTATTATGAAGAAAATCCATCATCCGATGCAAGAAAGAGTATGTTGACAAAATTGTTAAAAAAAACATACCATAAGGTATGGATCCTAAAAATCTATCTGCCCTTGATCCAAAGTTAAAAACTGCTTATGATCGAGTCATGGGAATGGCTAGTCCTGCAACTCCAGGAAGTATGCCTCAGTCTCCTGCAACTTCTCCAGCACCTCCAATAGGTTCACCACTAAGCACTTCAACTCCTCACGCTCAAACAGGAACTGTTGTTCCTCCTTTAACTTCTTCTACTCCACCTGCACCAAGTCAAACCCCCGTATCTCCTGTAACGCCACTTACTCCTCCTTCATCACTAAATTCCTCCTCCCCTCTTTCAATGGGAACACCACTAGCAACCTCCTCTTCTGTCCCACCTCCTGCTAACGGACTTTCTACACCCTCACCAAATACTCCTCCAGCAAGCTCACCCCCACCTGTTGCAAACGCATCTACTCCTCCTGGATTTGGCACATCTGCTAAACCTATCACTCCACCAACTCCTCTTCCACCAACAGGGACCATAACACCACCTCCTCCACCATCACCTTTTGGGAATTCTACTCCTCCCTCAGGAGCAACAACCTCTTTACAACCATCCCTTACCAGACCAACCTCAACTCTTCATGCAGCAACAACCACTCCCCATATCGCATCTCCTGTAAAAGAAGAGAAGTCTGGAGGAATGAAAGGAATTCTTTTGTTTGTAGTTGCTCTGATCTTCTTTGCAATCTATGCAGTTTTATGGATGAAGCTTCTTAACTATCCTCTTCCTTTCTAGTTAACTTATGTCTGAGCAAACAGTTGACCAATCTCCTTCAGCTTGGCAACATTTAAGAAGTTTTTTGCCATTCTTAGCAAAACCTGAAACAGGTTTACCTCCATCACTTAGTCAAACAGAAATACTGGAACAAGTTTTTAGGAAGATTCATGAATATGACTCTAGTTTTCAAATTCCTCAGGCAACTCCGCTTAAAGACTATCAACCATCAAAGGAAGATCCACCCGAAGGAGATATTCGTTTGTACCACGGTCTTACAAAAGCAGGCTTACATGGACTGATAAATATTATTGTTGAAGGATTTAAAGCTTCAGCTACTAACCCTGCAGTACGAAAACATGATAGTTACGCATTCTTAAGTACTGGCTTAAGCGGCTCAGCTCGGTATTCTCTGGATCAGAATAAAAATTCAATTGGAGTCGTATTAGAACTGGAATTAAAAAAAGCAGGGCTTCTTCCTTCAATCCTTGGAAGTGAAGGAGCAATTTTTTATGGGTTAAATATTTCTAGCCCTAATATTACCTTCATTACTCCCCATAGCTATACTGAAGAGAGCCCAAGAGTCAGACTAAATCCCACTGTACTAAAAGGACTCTACATTGTGAATCCACCTCAAGAAGGTAAAAAAGTAGCAGATAACTCTACAATCTATAAAGTTACAGGAGACAAGGATGCATTTTTACAAGTAGCTACTGCTCTAGCACAACGAGGACTTGTTCAAGATGACTCACTGAGATATGCCCCAGTAAAATAAGGATATGTTTATATGTTTCTAAGTAGATTGATTACTTCTTCTAAGGAATATTGTTTACTATTTTTTTCATTTCGCTTTTTCACTTCAATCATCTCACCATTTTTACTACTCACTACTAACTTATAAGGAATTCCAATTAAATCAGCATCCGCAAACTTTTCTCCAGTTCCAGTTTCTTTTCGGTCATCAAACAATACTTCAATTCCCACTGATTGTAACTGGGTGTACACTGTCTCGGCAGTCTCTGCAACTGATGGGTTATCAGAGTTAAGCTGCAAGAGATGAGCAGTATAGGGAGCAATACTTTCTGGCCAGATAATTCCATTTTCGTCATGACACACTTCAACCACTGCTCCAACTAATCGAGTAAGCCCTATGCCGTAACTGCCAAACCAAACAGGTTTTTTCTCACCTGAATCTGTTGTGAAATACGCATTCATTTTTTCAGCATACATCGTACCCAGTGGGAAAATATTTCCCACTTCAATCGTTTTTATGGAAGTAAGAGTAGGATTTGCAAAATCCTCCTCAGTCATGATTTCTTTGTTTTTCCAATATTCCCATCCCTTAGCCATATAAATGGTGTCTTCCCCTGCCTCTGTTTTCAGTTGGAATTCATGGGTATGACTAGCAGTAAAAACACCTCCATCAGCTTCAGCAATAACAACATCAAGCCCTATGCGCTTAAATGCTTCCATATATGCCTGTGCTACTTTCCAGTAGTAGTTCATCAAGTCTTCCTCACTTGCATGTGCACTGTATAAATCCTTCATTAAAAACTCTCTTCCTCTGAGAATTCCAGACTTAGCTCTCAGCTCTTGTCTGAATTTGGTTGAGAAATGATAGAGTTTTATAGGAAGGTCTTTATAACTGGAAAGGTTTTTGCGGATTAAATCCATGACAATCTCTTCATGGGTAAAAGAAAGTGCATATTCTTTCTCATCTTTCTCAAATTGATACATGACCTCTTTGGCCTTATCCCATCTACCTGTCTCATTCCATATTTCTTTTGGATGTAAAAGAGGCATAAGAATTTCTTGAGCACCTGTTTTATCCATCTCTTCCCTAATTATTTGCTCAATCTTTCGCTCAACTCGTCTCCCTAAAGGAAGAAGGGTATAGGATCCTGCCATTAACTTGTCAATGAATCCACCCCGCATGAGATATTTGGCATTTACTGCTACTTCATCTTTTGGATCAGTTCGTTGTGTTTTTGCAAATGTTTGTGAATATCTCATATTAATATACCCTTCCTCCTAGTGGAACCTGTTGTTCTACAGAGAGAAGTACGCATTCCCCGTCAAGCCCTGGAACTCCAAGAGTAAGCGATTGAGACAGTAAGTGTCCAATTTGTTTTTCAGGCAAATTGACTACACCTAATATCAGTCTTCCAACTAGCTCCTCATCAGTATATCGGATTACTCGAGCTCCTGATACCCTTTGTCCAATTTCCTCTCCAAAGTCAATTATTAACTTATGAGTAGTGTATTGAGGATTTGGTAATTTTTCAACACTGAGTATTTTACCAACCCGTATATCAAGTGCCTCAAATGCTTGTATTGTATCCATAAAAAAACCTCATCTTCGCATTCCACACAAATGTGAAATACAAGGACGAGGCATTCTCGTGGTACCACCTTGTTTCCTTTAGATCTCTCTAAAGCTTATAAACTCTTTTACGGTTTATACTCCGTACTGCTTATCGCAGTCAGCTCGTTTAGCAGGAAACTAAACTCAAACGCTTTCTGTTATATTACTGCTTTGCACAATACCTGTCAAGCATTATATTTCACCTATTACTCTGATACACTATCCTTATGGAAAAGGGAGATGGAGAAAAAAAGGTATTCTCACCTAGCCTTAGTGTAGATGCTGCATCAGAACTCCTGCTCCATCCAGAGTCACCAACGGATTTCTCCCGCACCGTGATGCAACTCCTTCGAGAATATACTCACGAACTATTTACTCAAGAACATCCACCACTTCCTGTTCAACAATTTATTGAGAAATATGGAATTATTATTCCTATTGGATCGCTTCTTCGAGGAAGAATGGATATATATTCAGATCTTGATATCCTTCCAGTTGATGCAGGTATAAGTATTGGTACTGAACAGCGTAAACTGATTAGTAAAGAGAATGCAGGACATCCCTCAGGCTTATCATTCCCAGAATATTTTCAAGGAAGGCTTCAGACCTTACGTCCAGATTTTTATGGCGCAAGAGAAGCATACATGATAGCTCACCCAGAAGATAAAAGAGTAAATCCAGTGTACTCGAGCCAAGAAAGACAACTATTGTTTGATCAAGGACACTATCATGTTCCACCAGATGGTGACCCTACATTTCTTAGTATTGATAATCAAGTAGGATTCTACCTCAGTACAGCCCAACTAATTGCAGGGCTCGAAGCACTTGAGGGAATTACACCAGAACGATTAAGGAAATTACAAAATCTGAAAGTGCCTCCACCAATTGGTCCCTATGCAAATTTCGAGCTTTTACAAGATAAACTTACGCTCCTACCTCAGCTACTTCTTGCGACCAAAAAGGTTGTTATTGAGTCTCGCGAAGGTGCGCTGAGATATCACCAAGAGGCTGTAACTCAAGCATGGGTACATTTAGCAGAAGTGAATCCAACTATTCATAACTCTCTTGAATGGTATGTACAATCTGCTTTTGATGACCAAGTCAAACACATCAGCAAGGATCGTGTACTATCTAAAGAAGAGAAAGAATACCAAGCGACATTTAGGAGAGGCGTTCTCAAGTTCCCAAATCCAGAAGAGTTAAGAAAAAAGTTTCTCCCGAAAGAGAATGTAGCATAGATATACATCTTCTTTTTTAAAGCTACTCTTTTCCTTTTACTGCATGTCCCCCAAATTCTCGTCTCAATGCAGCAACCATTTTTGCCGCAAAGGAGTTTTTAATTGACTCATCTGTTTTTGATCTTCTTCGAAAATCCAATGATTGCTCAATATTCTCAACAGGTACTCCTTCTTCTTTTCCTTGATTAATAGTCCACTCTCCTTCACCTGTTGCATTAATCTCCCCAACAATATCAGAAAGTACAGGATCTTTCTCCAATGCGTCATGTGCCCTATCAATTAAAAAACTAGAAACAATAGTTCCTTTTTGAAAAAGAGTAGAAACAGAAAGTAAATCGAATTTGTATGGTGCTTTTTCAAGTACGCCAAAGCCTTCTCCAATAGCTTGCATCATGCCATACTCAATTCCGTTATGAACCATTTTGACAAAATGCCCACTTCCTCCTTCTCCAAAGTATTCATGTCCTCCACGAGGTAGTGAGAGACTGTTAAGAAATGGAATAATTTCTTCATAGGCACTCCTGTCTCCTCCAACCATCATGGGGTATCCTTCAGTTTCTGCAATAATCCCTCCACTCACTCCAATGCCTAAGTAGCGTATTCCCAGTGTTGTAAACTCTTCGTATCTTCTTTGCGTATCTTTATAAAATGAGTTGCCTCCATCAATAACAATGTCTCTCTTTTCAACATATTTCTTTACCTCTTCTAATGTTTGCTCTGTTGCTTCTCCTGATGGGAGCATGATCCATATAATCTTTGGAGATGAAGTTTTCTCAACTGCATCTTGAATTGATAAAGCAACGGTAACAGGGATAGATCCTGATGCGAGTTCTTTTTGAAACTCTTCTGATACTTCTTGAGTTCTATTCCAGACAACTAGAGAATGACCACTACGAACTAACTTTTGTGCCATGCGATATCCCATTTTCCCTAGTCCTAAAAAAATAAGCTCCATACGTAATTAGTGTATCACAGCTATAACCAGTGTCTTCCGTCTTTTTCAATAAGCGTATTCGCTTGATTAGGTCCCCATATATCATTAACATACGCGAAGAGTTGTTTTTTCTTCTCCCATTTTTTGAGAATTTCTGTAATAAAGATCCAGGAACTTTGCAATTCGTCTGATCTGTTAAATAGCATTTGGTCACCTACGAGGATATCTAAAAGTAATTTTTCATACGCATCCATTCCTTTGTGTCCAAACTCACTTTCATAAGAAAATTTCATATCAACTGTTCCCAGTGCTAATCCACTTCCTGGGTTTTTAGCAATCACTCGAAGCCCTATTCCTTCATTAGGTTGGATTCTGATCTTGAGTACATTTCCAATCTCTGGACAACCGTATTCTTTAAACAATACATGACACGTTTGGATAAAAACGATATTGATCTCCACTAAATTCTCAGGCATCATTTTCCCCGCTCGAATATAAAATGGTACACCTTCAAAACGTGGAGTATTTACCTGTATCTTTAAGGCGACAAATGTTTCTGTTTGTGAGGTAGGATTCACATCTTTTTCCTCTAAATATCCATCATATTGTCCAGCTACTATCTCATCCTCATGCAGTACTGGAAGCAAAGCCTCAATAGCTTTTGCTCGTGCATCTCTAACACTTTCTTTGGTAAAACTTTTCGGTTGCTCCATGACAACTGCAGCCAGAAGTTGAAGTAAATGATTTTGAGCCACATCTCGAAGTATTCCAACTCCATCAAAAAACTTTCCCCGAGTACCTATTCCTTTTTTCTCTGCAAAGGTTATTTGTACATGATCAATATATTCTTTGTTCCAAACTGGCTCAAAAATACTGTTTGCAAAGCGAAAAGCTAGCATGTTTTGCACTGTTTCTTTGCCTAAATAGTGATCTACTCGAAAGATCTGTCTCTCCTCAAAAATATCCGAGAGAGACGTATCAAGTTCTTTTGCCGTTTCTAAATCTTTTCCAAAAGGTTTTTCAATCGCAATTCGAGTCCACTTGTCACTTCCTTGTCCACACCCTTCAGAAAGTTTCGTACGAGAGAGATGCTTTAGTATTTCTGGATAGTTACTAGGAGGAGTTGCTAAATAGAAAATTCTAGTGATACAGGCTCCGATTTGCTCATCATACCTATTCAGTTTTTCAATTAATTCCAAATACCCTTTTTCTTCATCAAATAACCCTTGTTGATAGGATATGGTTTTTGAAAAAGTACTCCATAACTCTTCTGTAAAAGAAGCATGAGTTGATAAAATTTCTTTTACATATGCAAGAAATTCTTGCTCTGAGAGATTCCGTCTTGAAAATCCTACAATATGGGCATCAGTTGATAACTCTCCTCTGACAAATAGAGAAAAAAGAGAAGGAAATAACTTATTTTTGGCTAAATCTCCTGTTGCTCCAAAAAGAACCAGAACAAATGGTGACATTAATTTCATATATTAAGAAGAACAAAAAAAGACATGATCGTTAAGATAAGAGTAATAAGTGAGACAAATAAAGCAACAATACCACTTTGCTGCTTTATGGAATCCAAAAACCGTTTAAGGTAATCCAAGCGAATATCATTCATGTAGCTTCAGTATATACAACTTGTGATCAAAATGCTTTAAAAACAAAAACCCTATTTCCTTTTTCTTTTCTTACTGTATGCTCTCCACTCCCTAGCCAGGGAGCATGTGGTACAACGTCTCGTTGAAATACAGGGTGTCTCCTATTAAAGAAGACTTCCTTTTTAGGAATTCCCAAAAGGCTTGCAAGTCCAGCTTCATGAGTTACACCGTCTGATTCTCTATGTCCAGGAAGATGAACCATTTGCCCAACCGGATTAACAGGGATTCCTCTTTTGCTAACCACTGTTGCAAACTCTTCACCAATTCTTCGATAAGTATCTCTTCTTTCCGCTTTTGGAATTTCTTGTCCTGAGTTAAGACTTACACATAAAGTAGGCACTTCCTCTACTACTCCTTGTGCTACTTCTGAAGGTATACCTGAGATCCAAAGTGTCCAAAATGCATTATAGTCAATCTGTCTCCAATTTTTTTTATTTCCAAGAAGATAAGGAAGAGTAATAAGCATATCGGGAAAATGAAGAAGGAGACTGGGAATAATAGATTCAATCCCTCTTACATTTGCTTCGACTGTTTTTTTATGAAGCTCCGCTTCTGACGCATGTTCTCCTCTTGCTGCTACATACCTTTGTGCCGGTCCCCCACTTAAAGGAAGACTCACGTACAATTCATTCAAACGACTTTCAGGAAGAATAATTTGAGCATAGAAAGAAATTGGATCAGCATGACTATCAGGAAAAGAGGTAATACGATCTGTATTTACTGGCATGTGGAACAATTTTTACAAACTCTATCTATTTCTTCAAGAGGACTATCTATATCAAATCACTTGATCAGTAATAAGAATTACTTTCTCACTCACTTCAGGTCGCATCAAAAACGTTGCAGGGAGTTCTTCTTCTCGTCCTCCCTCTTTCATTCTTTTTAAAGCATATTGTTTATTTTCTCCAAGGACTAAGACAATCAAATGATCCATTTGAGAAAGAGCAGCAAACGTTAAGGTAATCCTTCGGCCAAATTGTCCGTTAAAATCAGTGAAACTGGAAACAAGTACGTCGTCTGGTAAAGAGAATAACGGGCTTAAAAAATCCCCTCTATTGGGAGCAATCCCTGCAATATGTCCATCTGGTCCAATGCCAATAAGTGCAACTTTTTTTGAAGAGGTTTTCATAGCTTCTTTTATTTGCTCATTATACGATTTCCCTGTCTCTTCCAAAGAAAGAGGTAAATGATGAAGGATGGAAACAAAAGGGATTTTTTTTTCTTCTAAAGACGCCAGAAGTCCTGTGTCTCGCATCGTAGCCTCATTACTCTCTTCGTGAAACTTTTCTCCATATCTCTCATCTACCATATAGACTTTTTCAGGGAGAAAGGTAGGAGTTTGAGAAAGAGAAGAATAAAAAGGAATAGGTGTTTTTCCACCAGAGAGAAAAAGAAGAGTTTGAGAAGTAACAAGAGATTCAAAAAGAGAGTGTAATGTGGAAAAAGCCTCTTGAGAAGATGAAACAATACTATTTTTCATTCTTCCTCTACTATATCATCTTCTGTAAGAGATTAGTTAGGAGCATGAACACCGTCTCCACCATAATATCTATCTCCACCAATTGCATTTGACTCAAATGGATATTGATACGGTTGAGGATCGTTTTTAGGCTTAAGATACTGTTTTACTCCTCCTACAAAAGGGGTGGTTTGAGCATTATTTCCGAATGGATCTGAGTACCAAAGGGTTGTATTACCAGTATTTTCAACAGTTAAGTTATTGAAGTAGAATTCTCTTTTCACTCCATTAAATGGCGAGCGAGGATCGTCGTAGGGTATCTGTGTTTTTATTTGGCCATAATTTGTTAATGACTCGCACTCTCCTCCACGTGCCTTTTCAGCGCTGTTATTTTCCTGCATAAAGCACACATCAATCGAGCGACCAACATTATCAGTAATGTCTTGAACAGTTCTAGTAATGCCATAGGTATTCGTATCTTTCCCAGACCAATAGAAACGACTCGGACCAAAAACAGCAAAGTGTGGATCAAAGTAGGCTAATTGAGTTCCATTTGGTGTTCGCACATAGTTTCCAGAAATCCAATCTTCATATACTCCCTCACTATAAAGAGACCATTGTCCCTCAGGTTTAAGAATAAACTCTTTTACACGATCAACCGTTGAAATAGATCTCAATCCACTTCCAGAAGGAGAATTTGGGGGAGTTGCTGGACCAACTGGTACGGTAGTAAATCCACCTGCTACTCCTCCTACTGAAAATTCTCCAGGTTTTCCAAAACGAATCATTATTGCATTAGCCATTTTTATTCCATCAGTGCATTGATACCCTTGAATCAGTTCATGAAGATTGTTGGTGAATGCATCTTTTGAGTGAGTACCTTGGTGCATTTTCATAAAGAAGTCACACGAGATACCTGATGGGACTCGTCCTGATCCTCCATTCACAGTACTCCAATCTCTTTGAATATTATTCTCCCATTCAACCTTATGTCCCACATGATCTTCATGCCTCATCCCATCAGTAATTCCCTTAGACGCATTCCAAACATCTAGTTGTTCATTAACGTAGCCAAAAGGAACACCAGCAGTTGCTAATTCATTACCACTAACCGTTCCATCAGTATTTGCATCATGACCATATGTTTGCTGGACAAAAGTAAACATTGTCGAGCCTTTAGGATCACGTCCATGTTCATGACCGAATTTACATCCTGTTGCAGGATCAACTGGAGGATGCCAAGTGGGATACCATTTTCCATCTGGCCCCATTACTTTGTATGCATCATGTATTTCTTTAATTCGCACAGTATCCTCTGCCTTAGGACATGTATCGTATTTGGGATTAGGACTCCATCTTCCCATTGCCATACTATTTCCACCCATATCATGGTCTGATGTATGTGTTGGTATTGGAGTATTTACAACAAATACAATAACTCCTGAATATACTCTTGTCTCACCAGTTGTAGAAGTGAATTTAACGTAAAGAGTTTTTTGACCAATATCAGACGAAGAAAAGGTATAAGGAGTAATCAAGGGGTTTTCAGTAACTGAATCAATAGTTTTGCTATTTTTGGTGAATGCAGCATCTTCTGCTAACGTAATTGATTGAATATAACTCGTTTGAGGAATTGGAGTATTCGTTGGTCGACTCGTAGGTGTTGGAGTATTCGTTGGAGTTATGAAAGGAGCACCTGTAACAACTCTTGTTGGGGTTGGATTTGCACTATCAGTAGTCTCATATACTACTGATAGTCGAGGAGCATACAAAGTATTTCCATCAAAACTATATACAAGTTTTCTCCCAAAACTTCCACCTGTCCCTTTTAAAATAAGAGACATACTATTTCCACTTTGCCAATCGCTTCTTTTGACAATTTCTTGGACAATAGGACTGACATCTGAAAGAATATACCATCTGCCCGTTTTCCATTTAGCATTTGATTGATGAGATATTTTTTGGGTAGTTAATACCCGAGATGAAGGAAGAGATGTTTCAGAAAAAGCACTACTATTTCCTTTATTCTCTCCTGCAATACTCATAGCAAGAGCAATCCAGGACTCTTGAGTAGGACGCAGTTGAAGCTGAGCACTGAGAATTCGAGCATTTTGAGGAATAGTGATATTCGTATAACGAAGTCCCGTATAACTCGTGTCACGAGTTCCTCCATTACCTATCCATATCGAGTTGGAAGAGGCAGGATATCCAGTGTCTATCTTCCCTCCTACTTCATTCAAATCATCCAGTGAGCTATTTACTTGAAAAATCCCAGAGGCTTGACCCAATACATCAGAATCAAGAGGTAGCATTGCTGTTGTACTAACTGGCCAGGGAGAGTTCAAACGCACTCTTACTTCAGGAGTAGTAGTTTGACTAATTTCTTGATTAGAAGCATCTACAAAAGAAACCTGAGAATTACTTGCTGCCCTATTTCTATTATCTTGGCTTTGGGAAAGAGTAAATATAAAAAGGGGAAGACTTAACAAAATACAAAGAAAGAAAAAAAGTGTGAGATGCTTTCTCTGAGAAACAAAAGCAAATAGTCTTAAACTTTTATTCATATATTGATCACATGTTACTAATATTCCTTACAAACCGTCAAGCACTAACACCCCAGTTGAATCCGCCACCCTACCCGAATAAGATTCGGAGAATTAATAACTGTTTTGTTCTTACTTAGAATGTTTTGATATTTACTTCCATTGCCGTATAGCTTTTGTGAAATCTTCCACAATGTATCTCCAGGTTGAACTACATAGTTTTGGCAACTATTTTGATGTATAGCTTGAGAACGAGATGAAGAAATTAATGAAGGTAATTTTCCTGTTTTTATGGATAATGTCTTAGACCAGTTGCCAGTACTACACTCATTATTCCCTCGTATTTTAAAATACCACGTAGTATTTGGCGTTAAATAGTTTATAGTATGACTAACAACACCTGAAGTATCGGTATATCCAAAAGACGAGGTGTATTGATCTGCATTTGCACTCATTCCATAGCTAATAGTATATCCTGTGTGTTTCCCTTGAACAGGACTAAAGTATAGTGCAACACTATACCCGTTTTGAGATAGTTGAAAAAGAGTAGGTATCGAAGTGGGAGACGCCATAGTACACGTAGTATTTGGCGAGGAAGAGGAGGTGGTACTTGAACTAGTATTAGACGGGATAGAAATTGGTTGTGGTGTTGGAGTAGGCGTAGGAGTAGAAGTTGGTTGTGCTAGGGAAATATATCCCCAATCAATACTATGTGGATTTACTCCTGTTGGAGGTAGTGCTCCATTTATTCGAAATGCGAAAAGGAGTCTATTATTACTGGTACGGTTCTCATAAAGAATTGGAATATCTGCACTTCCATTTGCTCCTGCACTTCCTCCAGGGCTAGTATAAAAACGTGTGGAGTCACTTAGCGTTGATCCATTATAGGTTTTATAATTTATGGAACCATTATCTCCATTTGTGGTTGATTCAATGTAGGAGATATATACCTCATCAAGTGTTGAATCATACGCGATATCTAAAGTAGGAGCATAAGAGTGAGTCCCATTGGCACTATAAATATCAACTGTACTTGAAGCAGTATCTGAACTATTTAGATAGGCAATACTAACAGTATCACCTGCTGAAACATCTTTCCATCGTGCCCATCCAATATAGAGCCTGTCATGAGTTGAATCTAAAACAGGTTTAGTAATGAGTTGTTCTTTCAAGCTATATCCTGTTGAGTCATCCATACTACCCACTGTTACTGGAGACTGAAATCCTCCCCTCCAATCTTTATTTGCACTATCCCAAATAGCACGATAGGCTAAAACAGCATCGCTATTTGAAACTGCTGTAAAGATATAGAGATCATCTTTCCTACTTCCACTTCCTCCACGAATAATCGCCGAAGCAGTAACTCGTGAAGAAGAAGTAATGCCATAAATTTTGTCTGCAGCAACTGCTGGTGAATCTGTTGAGAAAGTATCCGCTGAATTATCCAGTGCCTGCCAGTTTCCTGCTACTCCATCTGCTGCAGTCATAGTAAGCTTTCTCATCGACCCTCTAGTTTCTGTTAAGCTGGTTCCTTGCTTAATCCAAATGGCCACTAAACTTCCATCTGTTGATCCATCATTCACCCATAAAGCAACAGGTTGCTCAAGAGAGCGGGATGCGGATACATCTAATTGCAAATTCACTGTGCCTGAATCTACTCGCTGAATCGCTGTAATATTATTACTGCCATCCCTGGTGATACTATACCTTCGATAAATAATTCCATCGTTTGTATCTGTAGCTGCCCATATTACGTGTAATACATCATTAATACTGTCATAGGCAACAGACCCTCTCGTCAAAGCAGCGTAAGATTCATTTCCTTGTGACCAATTAGCACCTAAATCGTTTGACCAAGCCCAGTGAGAAGTCGGCCCAGTTCTTTGTTGGGTTAACCAAATATATTTTCCATACTGGTCTATAGTCCATACTCTTCCTTGACTAAAATTAATTGCATCATTGCTTCCATCTAATGAATCAGCCGTTCCTAAAGTGGCATACGTTCCATCAGCTTGAGTCTGAGTAAAAGAGCTGCAACAGAAAAAAAACAAGAGGATAAGACCTAAACTAAAAGAAACTATTTTCATAGATATAGAGTAAAGTGAATAGGAAAAAAAGGCAAGAGAAGTAAATTTATAAGAAGAATTGGAAAACGTCTTTGAAGGTCACTAAGACCAAAAGAAGAAGCAAAACTGCCATACCTATCTGATGAATTACTGCCTCAACTTGCTGATTTACTTTTCTTCTAAAAACTAGCTCAATCAGAATAAAAAATAGCCGTCCTCCGTCTAGTGCTGGGATTGGAAGAATATTAAAAAAAGCCAAAGACATAGATAAAAGCCCTGCCAAATTTAAAAGATTCAACGCTCTCTCTTTAAAATCTGGAATATCCACAATCGTTCCAACAACTGAGTAAATTCCAACTGGTCCGGATAACCCCTGACTAATTGGCTCTGCTGTTTTTTCTTGTAAAGAAATAGACACTAAATGCTTAATGACAACAAGATTATAAGACATTAAATTAAACGGGTACGTAATTCCTGAAAAAACTTTTTGTACAGGAGTATCATAGGAAAGAACAGCCATTTCGGCTGGGAAGAACGATACTCCTAATGCTCCTTGATCTTTTGGCGCATTGAGACGAGGAGTGAGTTTTGCTGTTTTTATTTCCCCCCCTGTTTCTGCTTGCCAAGAAATAGTTACTTCTTTGCCTTTACTGGCTTGGATTTGTTTAAGAAAAGACTCTGTATCTCCTACGACTTTTCCATTAAACGCTGTAACAAGAGAGGAAGGAGTAATTCCTGCCTTTTCGGCTGGAGAATCTGGAGAAACTCCGGTAATAATAACTTCTGTTTTCTTTTCTTGGTGAACGCCTTTAAATTCAAATGGAGCAATAAGTGGGATTTCTGTTTTAAATCCAGAAAATCCAAGGTAGAAATAGTAAATTACTACCGCAAGGAGAATATTCATGACTACTCCTGCAACAACAATTACTGCCTTTTGCCAGGCAGGACGAGCAAAAAAGGCTCGAGAGACATCGTCAGTTTGTTCTTTCTTTGAAAGAGTAATCTTTCCTCCTCCAGCCTCATCTTCTCCAAAGAGTTTTACGAATCCTCCAATTGGAAGCCAATTGATGGAATAGACTGTTTCTCCAATTTTTTTTGCCCAAGCACGTGGAGGAAAGCCATAGCCAAACTCCTCAACTTTCACATTGAAAAATTTAGCGGCAAAATAATGCCCAGCTTCGTGAATAAGAACAAGAAGGGAGAGAATGAGAAGAAAGATCAGAAGAGACAACATAGGGATTATTATAGCATTCTTTCTCCTCAGTTACCTGAGCGAAAAGAATTAAATTTGGAGAAGTTCGTCTTCTTTTTGTTTGCCAAGACCATCAATCATATTCATAGCCGTGTCAATTTGTTTTTGAACTTCTTTTTCAATTCGCTCAACTTCATCCTCTGAGATTCCCTCATTATTCCTTTTCACTTCTTCCATCCCATCATGGCGTGCTTGCCTGATCATTACTCGTCCATTTTCTAACTTTTGTCTCATAAGCTTTATCAATTCTTCTCGCCTTTCTTGAGACAGAGGAGGAAGGGATATACGAAGTACTTGTCCATCAATTACTGGACTAATGCCTGTATTTGCTTCTCGAATTCCTTTTTCTATTTCATGAATTACTGAATGATCAAAAGGAGTAATGACAAGAGTTTGGCTATCGAGTGCTCCAATGGTTGCAAGCTCCAATACTTTCATATGAGCACTCCCTCCATATACAGATATAGAAATGTTTTCAACCAAAGCAGGTGTTGCTCTGCCAGTTCGAATAGTCGCAATATCTTGTTTGATAAGCTCAAGAATTTTTTGGATATGTTCGTTGAGGTTTTGGAGTACGCTATCCATAGCAGTATTGTACGAGGATCTAATCCAGGAATCAAGTGAGATTACTCACCTATGGCTAAACGAGTAAATCGTTTAACCGTAATATTCTCTCCTAGCTTTCCAATGACACTTTTAACAAGTTGCTCAATGGTTTGACCAGAGTCTCTAATATATTCTTGCTTCAAAAGATCCTCAACAGATTCAGGCTTCATTGCAGCAATCTGCATGGCTACTTCTTTCGCAAGTCCTTTAAAGTCATCAGTTCTAGCCACAAAGTCAGTTTCACAAAGCATCTCTAAAAGTACTCCTACTCGTCCATTATGAACATAGGACTCAATCATTCCTTGACTAGTTTCTCTATCTGATTTTTTCTCTGCTTTCTCAAGTCCTCTTTTTTTGAGCCACTCTTGGGCTTTTTTTACGTCATTGTTGGATTCCTCAAGTGCCATGCGACAATCAGCAATAGATGCACTGGTTTCTTCACGGAGTTGTTTAAGAAGTTTGATATCAGCTTGTGCCATAGGAGTATTATTCAGCTTTTGTACTAGCTTTCTTTTTTTTAGGAGCTTCTTCTTTTACCTCTGCAGGTGTTTCTGTTTTTTCCTCAGGTGCTACTCCTTCTTCACTAGCTGTTTCTTCTTTTGCTTTTTTCTCACTCTTTGTTTCTTTTCCACTTTTTCCTTCAATCCAAGCATCAATAATGTATGCAGTAATACATTCAATTGATCCTGCCGCATCGTCATTGGCTGGAATTGCATACGTAACCATGGTTGGATCAGCATTCGTATCAGTAATTCCAACAATTGGAATATTCATGGCACTCGCCTCTCTTACTGCTAAATCTTCCATGTGTGTATCGATAATAAAAATAGCTTGTGGAACTGCGGAAAGATTTGCTACTCCTCCATAGAACTTTTCTAGTTTACTTTTTTCCTTATCCATTAAAGAAAGTTCTTTTTTGGTGTATTTTGATCTTTTTGTGTCATTTGATAACAGATCAGTTACATTTTCTAATTTCTTAATGTTTTTAATTACTTCGGAAAAGTTGGTAAGAAGTCCGCCAATCCAGCGACTAGTTACATAGAAAAGACCTGTGGCTTGAGCATCAAGTGCTCTTTTAACTTGTTCACGAACAATTGGCTCTGCTTGACGCTTTGCTCCAAGAACAACCATTGTTCCACCGCTCTTTGCTAATTCCTTAACAAATACTGCAGCTTCTTCCAATCCTTCTTTGGTTTTTGCAAGATCGATAATGTGGACTCCATCACGGGCTTCGAAAACGAATTCTCGTGCTTTGGGGTTTTGACGTGTTACTTGGTGACCAAAATGGCACCCAGCTTCTAATAGTTCTTCAAGTGTGACTGTTCTCATAGTGTGTCCTTTAACCTCCATCTGTTCTTTTCATCTCTTATAGAGACAGGACATCAAACAGATGTGTGTGATAGGGATATCTTATCAAAATTAGCTTAATAAAACAAGATAGCGATAGTACTGTTATACCAGGCTATACTTAGTTGTTTGCATAAAATGTACACTACGTCAAATTTCTTATCTAGAATTGCATTAGATTACTTCAACCATAAAATCCTTTACTCCAGATAGAGGCACATATCGTGAACTTTGCAAAGACGACATAAGCTCAACTGTTGGAAGTAGTGGGAATTTACTTCTTATTCTTCTTCCTCCACCATCTTGTTGACGACGCTTAGTAACGTGTTCCCAAACGGAACTTCCATTAATAGTTCGTTCTTCAAAGGTATGAACAAGTGGCTTTATGAGTACTGGATTATCGAAACCTCCTGATGTCATAGAAATTCCTGTTGCATACGTAGGCATAAAAGCCGAAACAACTGCTTGAGTTTCAGGATAAGCGGTTTTCATGTAGTTAAACGTTAATGAAAACATACTACTACTCGTATTTCCGGGTGTTCCTGGTCTACTATACAACCTAGTTAGATCATAACAATATCGAGGATCGTATCCTTGGATGAGTAGCATATTCTGTTTATATGCACGATCGATTTTCTCAACAGCTAATACTGAAAATGGTAAATCATCTCCACTAGCATATAAACCAAACGCAACATCAGCACGAGGAGTATGGATATAATGGAGATCACCGTGAAACTGTTTTGCTAGTTCCGGATCTATTTCCTTGAACTCCAAAGGAATTAGTCCACTTGCAGCAGTAACACCTTCTTCTTGCGCAGCAAATATACTATTTCCTCTTTTCTGAATCACCCATCCTGGCTCTGCAAACATTCCTGATCTAGGTAGTAATCTTTCAATAGGAAGAGAACTTCTTCTGAGACGATCTCGAATTATTGATGCTTGTTCCTCAATAATAAGATGTAGCACTTCTGGTTTTACTCTGAATTGTTTGAGAAAATTTCTATCAAGTGTGAGGATATTACGCCAGTTCCTATAAGCACCTTGTTCTTGTAAATAATCTTCGAGATTTTGTCCATCTGTATAAGCATCAACTACACCTACAGTTGTTAATCGAAATAATGCTTGGTACTTCAGATCCTGAGGATCACAAAGAATACCTTGAGATCGAATATATTCATCAACCACAGCAGCTACTTGTGCTCGAGTGCTACTCATTAAAGCATCTGTTGGCCAATTATCTAACCTAAACTTAGGTACTGTAATAATTTCACGACCTTCCAATGCTTGCGTAAGCTCTTTTCTTCTTACATCAACATGTGTTTGTCTTACTACTTCTCGAAGTACACCAAACCGTATTCCTTCCGGTTTCTGTGCTGTGATGATATGATCTGCTTTTCTTCTCATATCTGGATGTATCGCAGAAGCTTCGGAATGTAAAAGAAGTCGAGGACCATTGACAGGAATCTGACCTGGAATATTTTCTTCAAAAACCAATAAGGGGCGTTCTTTTGCCAAGTCTTTTATCTTTTGTAGTACTTTCCCTAAAACCATTGTATCACTAGCTAAGTACCTCACATCTTCAGCGAGTAGGTCGCCAAAAGCTAAGGACTCGTTAAGGATATCTCGCTCTCCTCCTTCTTGTAGCTGCACATTTACTTGTAAGTTATTTTTCTCCCCTTGCTGAAAATCCATTCGTCCAAGTAACTCTCCTGTTACTTTACCTCTTTCCTGTTTCTGTTTTTTTCCTGAAGGTAAAGTAATATGTTCCCGTCTCATTAGCCATGCCATTCCTTGTAATAAAGCTTGTAATCTTACAGGAGTAAAACCTAGTTTTTCCATTTCCTGGAAAGCTTTCGTCATATGTTCAGCGTCAGCACCGTATGTCGTGAGGGATAAGTTCAGTTGGGAGATTTGTTCTCTTCTTGCTGCAGCATTTAGCCGGTGAAATGATTCACCTGTTCTAGAATGGAGTATAGACGTTTCAAATTTACTCATAACTTACTTTGATGGCAGGTTGATATGATATAATTATAGGATAAAGAGAGGATTATTTCAACAAGACTGCCCCATGGATGAATATCCACATAAAAGATTAACTATGAGATATATAGAAAGGTATCGTCCAAAAGAAGGAGAAGATCATAACAAGATCCTTGTAGTAACAGGTGTTCCTGGTTCTGGAAAGGATTATTTATTAGATGAAGCAGCTAAACAAGAGATGTTACCTTCATTTGTTAGATCTATTAGTTTCAGTACTGAGCTATTTGTTTATTTGAAGAGTGTATTTCCACAAATTCAAACCAGAGATGATATTCGTACATTACTCAACCAGGATGAAGTACATCTAGGTGTGCTGGGAGTTATTGGAAGAATTATTCAGGCACAACCGGTAACTCTAAATACACATGTGGTTTATAGACAGAGAGAAAGTCTTATTTCTAATCCCGATATTGATAAAAAGATGAAACCACACGGTTATTTATTTGTTTGGAGTGAACCTGACCAAATTGCTACCTGGAGAGCTCAAGATGCCTCACGAGTAAGACCAGTAGAAACTGTTGAAGATATTGCTCTTCATCAAGATGTCGCTTTAGAAACAGTATCCACTTTTGCTCGTCATACAGGTGCTAGTTTAAAAACGATTTGGAACAGAACTGATAATGTAACCGCAAACTTGGCTACTCTTCAGGAGAGAGTGAGAGAACTAACTCTTTAAATCTAGACAATTTCAAGTATAATATGACCATGAAGAAAATATATTTTGTAACAAAAAATAACTACAAATTCCAGAAGTTTTCTGAAGCTATCAATGCTTCAGAAATTCAGATGGAACAACTCAGTGAAGAAACCCCAGAGATCCAAGCCGAGAATAATCAGGAAATTGCGGGTTTCTCAGCTGAGTGGGCAGCAAATAAATTTAACCTTCCTGTAGTAAAAGAAGATATTGGACTCTATTTCAACGCCCTCAAAGGATTTCCTGGACCATATTTAAATCAAATTGAGAAATGGATCGAGACAGATGGATTTATCTCACTCATGAACGGAAAAGAAGACCGCTCTGCATATTGGGAATATGCTATCTCTTATTGTGAACCTGGTGGTAAACCAGTGACTTTCTACACACATCAAAAAGGAAATATTGCAACAGAAGCCAGAGGAAAGAGTGGGTGGTATGCAGATAAAGTCTTCATGCCAGAAAGACAGGATAAAACTACTGCAGAACTACTCGATGATGAGACATATGTCAGAAATGATGGTCATTATGCTCAACTAAAAGAATACTTTTTAAAGAATTTCTAGTGATTAAAAACTTATTTAAAACAAAGACGAAATTCCCTCTAATAAGAATATTATTCGCCTGAAATTTAAAATTATGGAAGAGGAAATCCTTTACAAAAGGCTTTTATTTCTGTCGCAATCTTACTTAAGTTTTTATTTTTTCGAATAAGTCGTCTATATTCCTTCATTTGTTCTTGTCTTTGTTCCTTATCTGTTGCAGAAAGCATACTTCCCTCAACTTCCTTAATGGCTCTATCTATCCACTCAGCCACTTTTTTCATATCTTTTTTCTTCATCCCCCGAGTTGTAATGGCTGGTGTCCCTAGTCGAATACCTGATGCGTAGAGAGGGGGCATTGTGTCATAGGGAACTCCATTATAGTTAAGTACTACACCGGATTTCTCAAGAGCAAGAGCAGCCACTCTTCCATTGACATTCTTACTTCGCAAATCAATAAGAAGTAAATGGTTATCAGACCCTCCACTAACTACCTCATAGCCTTTACTCATTAACTCCTCTCCCAAATACTTCGTGTTTTCAACAATCTGCTCAGAGTATTTAACAAAACCGGCAGTATCAGCTTCTTTCAGAGCAACAGCAATGGCTGCTGTTTGATTATCATGTGGTCCTCCTTGAAGACCTGGAATAATAGCACTATCAACCTTTTTCGATAAATCCGGATTTTTCTCAAGTCCTTTGGCAGTAACCATAATAAGAGCACCCCGAGGACCTCTCAGCGTTTTATGAGTCGTTGTCGTTACAATATGAGCATATGGTACGGGACTAGGGTGAACTCCACTTGAAACAAGTCCTGCAATGTGTGAAATATCAGCGAGAAGGTATGCTCCCACCTTTTCTGCAATTTCACCAAAGCGTTTAAAATCAATTGTTCGAGAATAGGCGGTAAAACCACAAATAATCATTTGTGGTTTCTCTTTTATGGCTTGTTTCTCAATCGCATCCATATCAAGTTTTCCATCTTTTCCTAATTCGTAATTCACTGCAGTAAAAAATCGGCTTGAAAAAGTTCCCGGTGCACCATGAGTTAGATGTCCTCCAAAAGAGAGTTTGAGCCCCATAATCTTCTCTCCGTTTTCCAAAACGGCAAGTTGTGCAGCCGTATTTGCTGCAGCACCTGATAATGCTTGCACATTGACGTGTTCTACACCAAAAAGTTTCTTGGCTCTCTCTTGAGCCAGAATTTCTACTTGATCGGCAAATTCATTCCCTTGATAGTACCTCTTTTTGGGATATCCTTCGGAGTATTTGTTGTTCAGAACAGTTCCTAGGGCTTCAAGAACAGCACTGGAAGTATAATTTTCAGAAGGAATCATTTCCAAAACGTCTCGTTGACGTTTCTCTTCTTGTTTTACTAAATCATAAATTTCTCTATCAACTTGCTTTAAATGCTTCATAAACGTACCTCCATTCTAATCTCTCCAATATAGCTTGTCTACTATAACTTACTAGATTAATTTGTTTTATATTCTGAAATAACAGTCAGTAACTCCTCTACCTGTTTTATCGTATGAGATGGAAAATTAGCAATTCGAATCTGCTCTTTGGAGAGAGCTCCGTACCCTTCACCAATTGCAAATCCTTTTTTCATAGCAAAGGAGCGAAGGTCTTCTGATTTTCCTTTCACATCAATGACAATCGTTGTATCACTTCGAGCCTCAATGTCTTTTACTGCAGGAGAAAATTCTGAATGGGAAGAAAAATATGCATAGAGTTTATCTGATTTATCCTTGATCTCTTTCCGAATAGACTGTATGGTTTTTTTATTCATATCTTTGAGTACTCTCCACAGAAGATATACTCCTAAAACATTTGGTGTCTCAACTGTTAAAAACTTTTTTTCTGCTTCCTCAAGTGCAACAAAATTATGAAAACTTCCAATACTTACTCCTTTTTCTTGAAGACTTCGTGCTTTTTTGATAGCTTTCTCACTCACAATAAGAATACCAACTCCTGCAGGAAGTCCTAAAAGTTTTTGTGAGGAAAGAAAGGCAATATCCACTAAAGAGTAATCAACAGGTGCATACGGAGCACTAGAGACAATATCAAGTGCAATAAGTGAAGAGGGATATTGTTTCTTTATTTCTGAAATATCATCCATCGAAACCACTACTCCTGTACTTGTCTCGTTTTGCGTAAGAGCGATGACTTCAATACCAGTTAGTGGAGGAAGAGATGCAAAAGAAACTTTTTCACCAACGGGAAACTCGATTTTTTCAGGCGACTTGCCAAGCTCTTTTGCAATCTCAAAAAACTTTTTTCCAAAAGCTCCAGTTATGATATGTAAACTTTTTTTCTCAACCGTATTTTGAATAACTCGCTCCATATTCTCCAGAGAGGAAGCCGTAAAGAAAATGTGAAAATTACTGGGTATTTCAAAAAGTTTTTTTAATTCTTCACTCGTTTGTTTATACAACTCCTGAAACTCAGGACTTCTATGATGAAGTGACATGATGTCAGATGCAGCTGCGTCAGAAAGAAAAGCAGTAATGTGTGGATGAATTTGGCTTGGACCAACAGTAAAATAAATCATATTAGTAAAGAATTCTCGTTTTTATTGTTCCGTCAATTTGTTTCAATTCTGATAAAAGAGTTTCATCATATTTTTTATTAATATCAGTAACCACATATCCTATCTGCTCGTCTGTTTTTAAGTACTGTCCTAAAATATTTCTCTTGTGAGCTACCAAAACATGATTAAGCTTCGCCAACACTCCAGGAGTGTTTGTATGAATATGCAGCAACCGATGTGTTTTTTCCATTTTAGGTGGATTAATCTGCGGGAGAGAGACTGAAAGCATGGTACTTCCCGTATTTAAGTACTCAATAAGACGCTTTGCCACAAACTCTCCAATTTCTTCTTGAGCCTCTAGTGTGCTTCCTGCAACGTGTGGAGTTAAAATAACCTGGGGAAAGAGCTGAAGAGAAGAAACAAATTTGTCTCCTTTTCCTTCTGGTTCTTCTGGAAAAACATCCAGTGCAGCTGCTCGTACTTTCCCACTTTTAAGTGCTTCAGTCAAATCAGGAATTGAAACAACAATACCTCGAGAAAGATTGAGAAAGATAACTCCTTGCTTCATTTGAGCAAAAGACTTTTTATCAATCAAATTTCTATTCTTTTCAGATCCATCAATATGAAGACTAATAACATCAGATACTTTGAATAGTTCTTTTAATGACTCACATTTTCTCGCATTTCCCAAGGCTAGTTTTTCGTCTGTATCGAAAAAGACTACTTTCATCCCCAAGTTCTCTGCAAGAACAGATAACTGAGACCCAATATTCCCATATCCCACAATCCCTAGTGTTTTTCCTCTAGTCTCCATACTACCAGTAGCGCTTTTATCCCAGATCCCTTGATGAAGCTTATTACTTTTTTCAAATACTCCCCGACTCAGCATAATAATTTCGCCAACTGCTAACTCCACCACACTTCGAGTATTTGAATACGGTGCATTAAAAACAGCTACTCCTCTTTTCTTACTTTCTAACAAATCAATTTGATCTGTTCCAATACAAAAGGCTCCAATTCCTAAAAGGCGCTTTCCCTCATGTAAAATATCTTTTGTCACTTGCGTTTTTGATCTGATTCCTAAGAGTGAAACATGGGGAATCTTTTCTTTGAGTACTTCTTGAGAAATACTTTTTTCAAAGTACTCTACTGCATATCCTTCTTTTTCAAAAGCTATTATTGCTTTTTGATGAATATTTTCAAGTAACAGGACACTAAGCCGGTGCTTTGGATAGGAGGTTGAGGGAGGAAAACCATATACATATAAAAATTCATCAAAATTAGGGACAGAATAATCAGCTTTTGTCACAACGCTCTCTCGATACTTATTTTCTGTAAAGGCAATAAATTTGATTTCTTTACTCCCCTTTTCATTTAGCGTCTCTTTTATTTCATAGTCAGTGTATCCATCTCCTATAACAAATATCTCACCTTCTAATTTAAGTGACTCAACTGCTCTTGCTTTTCCTCCTTTTTGAGAAAGAGGATTTTTGATATCTACTCCCACTACGTTTCCTTTTTTATCAAGAACAAATGTATTTGCCAAAATATGTGACTCTTTAATCCCTAACTCTTTAGCAACAGGGATAA
Organism: uncultured Gammaproteobacteria bacterium; assembly: GCA_964571255.1. Taxonomy (GTDB): domain Bacteria; phylum Patescibacteriota; class Microgenomatia; order Levybacterales; family UBA12049; genus CAZNAA01. Next base: position 98,600 of record CAZNAA010000001.1, on the reverse strand, counting down.
TAAATTCTCTAAACCCACCTGAGACAATATAAATTGAGTCTTTAAATTTGGAAAAGAATGATTTATTTTTCAAAAAAGAGGGAGTAATTTGTTTCTTTAGAAGATTACGTGTTTCCTCAATAGAAGAACTCGTTATTGAAAGTAACTGAAGTCGTTTATTCAAACTCTCATCAAAAGCAATTTTTCCCTCCATCCCTGCATCAGTTATCTCCTGAATTTTCAGAAGAATTTCTTCTCTTTTCGGATTATCTTTGAGCACAACTCCAGCAAGCTCATCTAACCCTTCTTTTTGGATAAGCGTACTGTCAAAATCGATAATAAAATATGTTTTTTTCATAAAAAAACCTCCCGCTTCTGGGAGGTATGTCTTTTCTTCCACGACAAGGTCCTCCCACTAAACTGAGGAGGCACTACATGGAGAATAGTTGTTATAAAAGTCTACTCGTGGATTCATTTGTACATCACACAAACACTATAAATGGAGAAGAAAAGAGTGTCAAGAGAACAAACTAGATCGTTTTTTCGAGAATATAAAATGTGTAAGAGTGTTCTTCATCCTTACTCTCTCTTTTATATACTTCCTTAGAAAATTGAGAATAATCCGGGAAAAAGACATCACAGTCAAAGTCCCCCTCTACTCTTGTCAGGTAGAGTCTGTCGACCAGATGTATTGCCTGTTCATAAACTTGTCCCCCACCAAGAATAAATACTTCCTCTCCCCCTTCTACCTTTTGTGCTTTCTCAATTGCCTCAGTAAGTGAGGTAAGGACAATTAGATTTTCTTGAGGTTCAATCTGAGAAATATCTCGAGTTATAACAAAATTTGTTCGGTTCGGAAGGACTCTTCCTTCAATAGAATCAAAGGTTTTTCTTCCCATAATGACAGGATGACCTCTAGTTGTTTCACGAAACCATTTCATGTCTTCTGAAATATGCCATGGAAGAAACCCTTTTTTTCCCATCCCGTTTTTGTCATCAATTGCAGCGATTAGTGAAATCATAGAAGTATTATAAATGAGGTTTTAACTTCTCAGCATATTCTTTTTTCTCTATTGGATCTGCCAATCGTTTCTCTCCACCAGTATTATTATATCCGTCGTCAGTATACCTGGGGAAAATATGGAGATGATAATGAAAGGCGTGTTGATCTCCTGCAGGTTCATTGTTTTGCCTTATGGTAATCCCGTCACAACTGTATACTTTCTTCATGGCTAAAGAGATTTTTTGAGAAATCTCAAACACTCTTGCTCCAACAGAGACTGGGAGATCATAAATATTTTCATAATGAGTATTGGGAACTACAATAACGTGTCCTGGATTTTTCCCTACAAAAAAAGAGTTAATAAACGCTGTCACCAAGTCATCTTTATAAACGACATCTGATTGGCGCATTAAGGTTCTCTCACTCTCTTCCCCACTTAATCCAATACAGATAGGACAAATATAGTTTTCTGGAGTGTTACTATACATTTTTTCTGGCTCTTTCTATTGCAACTAAAGTGTTAGGAAGTAATTGATCATTTTCTGCTAATTCCTGCAATCTTTCATCTGTTACCCATTCAGGAGTTGTCTCGTCACTTCCTTCTAGCTCTCCTCTATATTTCGTAACCCGAAATACTCTCCAAGAGTATCTTCTAATAGTTCCATCTTTTCGGGGAATATCAGCAATAAACCTATTGTCTGGAAATTCTTGAATCTCCTCAGCTTCAAGTCCTGCCTCTTCTTTAAGCTCTCTTCTTGCTGCTTCTTCATCAGTTTCTCCTTCTTCAAGTCTTCCTGAAGGAATTCCATATATTCCGGTTATATGTCCGGCAGACTCTCCATGACACACAAGAAGAACTCTATCTTCATTAAATACGGTAATTCCTACAGTAGGGATGGGTTTTATTTCTTCTTTTGTTTCAGGAGTACTCATGCAGCTTGTTCTTCGTCTTCTTTTTTGACGTACAGTCCACCAGCAACAGTTAACTCCCCTTTCAGTCCTGGGTGAGGATCATAATTATTAAGAGTTACATGTTCCACCTTGAATTCATCAAGTGTTTTAAATGATGGATCAAGAGTAACTGTTGGGAATGGCTTTGGATCTCGAGTTAATTGTTCTTTTACTTGAGATAAATGATTCTCATAAATATGTGCATCTCCAAAGGTGTGAATAAACTCTCCAGGTTTATATCCTGTGATTTGGGCAAGAATTAAGGCAAGGAGTGCATAACTGGCAATATTAAATGGAACCCCTAAAAATAGATCTGCACTTCTTTGATAGAGTTGGAGTGAAAGCTTTCCTTCTTTGACGCTGATTTGATACATATTGTGACAAATCGGAAACCGAGAAGCATCAGCATTGGTTGCCATGGTGTAGAGATATTCTGGGTTCCAGGAATTAACGATAAGATTTTTTGCAAATGGGTCGTCTTTTAATTCTTGAATTACCCATCCTAGCTGATCAATCTTTCCTCCAGTTCTAGTTGGCCAGGCTCTCCACATCTCTCCATAGATTTTCGGCAGTTCTCCATGGATTGAAGCAAAATCACTATCATCTTTTATTTTTTGAATGAATTCTTCTTTCGTAATCTCAGGAAATTCTCCTTTAGCTACTTTTTCCTTATAGATTTTATAAGGATAATCATCCCAAAAGTGAGAATTGTTATCTACTAAATATTTAATATTGGTCATTCCTGACATAAACCAATACAACTCAGAAACTATTCCTTTCCAGAAAACTTTTTTCGTAGTTAGAAGAGGAAAACCTTTGGAAAGATCAAATCGAATTTGTCTTCCAAAGACACTATACAAAGTTACATCAGTTCCCCGATCAACAATTTTAGATCCATGATCCAAAACATCTTGGAGAAGATTTAAGTAGGCATACTCTGGATGATCCTGTGGAGTTTTCATATTATATTGATAAACCTAAATGCGTTTCGATTTTACTTACTCGTTTTTGTAACAGAACATCCTCTCTATCTGTACGTTTTATAAGAGCACTTACATCTTTATCTATTTTTCTCGTCTTTCTTTCCAAACTAGTTATCTTCTTTGCCATGCTATCTACTTTCATCGAAACACTAGTGAGTCTTTTATTTACTTCTTCAACACCCTCACTGATTGTACTTATGCCAGTCTCGACTATAGCCATATCAGATTGAATTCTATTTTTAGCCCTAACGACTTCGTTTTCTCCTTCTTCTCTAATAATTGTTCTTATCTGTTTTAGATCACCCTGAGTTAACATGATACTACTTTACAAGGAATAATTTGAGGAGACAAGATGTATAACTCACTCAGTTACTATCAATTTCGGAGGATTCGATAACTCTAAGATTTTCAATACTTATAAAATCTTTCTTGTTAAGAGTAAGAAGTGATGCTCCGTTAAGTAACGTTGTAGCTGCTATAATAGCATCTGCAAGCTCTATAGGATGATCTAAATCTCTTGCTATTTCTCCTGCCAATTGAGCAATCTCATATGTATATGGCAGTATTTGCAAAGGGCTAATAGTTGCAAGTAGATATTGTTCTTTTTCGTTATCCTTAGTACTCCTACCCTCATATAACTCCTGCACACTAATCATTGATATAGCAAGTACTTCTTTTGGTTTTTGTTTAGCAATTTTTATCAATTCAGAATCCTGTTTTTCAGATAGTCTTAAATGATCAATAATGATATTCGTATCAAGGATTACCATGGTTTTTTTCTTAATTTTGAAGCTTCTAACTCAATAAGAGATCTGTTCTTGTTTATCTCATCCCACTCTTCACCTTTCCAGCTTCCTTTTGTTTTTTCTAAAAGGTTTACATAGGAACTCTCTCTCTCTGCTTTTGTAACAAATTCTTCAACAGGATAAAGATATATTCCATTACCAGCAATGGTGAGACTGAAGGTTACATTTATATCAATACCCAAAATGTCCCTAATTTCTTTAGGAATAACTATCTGTCCTTTATCATTGGCCGTTGCAAATAATCCTATTTTCATACTAGTAATATTTTATTACTAAAGAGTATTCTTGTCAAGAGATTGAGTTTTTGATGTATAGATAAGAAGGTAATTCTGCCAGTTATTAGTGTTATTTAAACTTGGGTTTCTTTTTTCGTTGCACTGACCCTTCCACCTTGCCATTGTCCCCGATACATATTTCCTCCACCTTCAACCTCTTCAAACTGAACATGGATAATCCGAGCTCCCATCTCAATTGTTACGGGAACTGGTCCTTCATTTTTCAGAGCAAAGGTGAGTCCCCCACAATATCCAGGAGGGATATTTCCTGTACGAATCATAATCCCACTTCGAAAGGTAGTTGATCTCGGTTTCATATTAGCCGTAAGGTTTTGGGGCATATTCACACTTTCCATTGTCTTAACGAGAAAAAAGTCTCCGGGATTAATAGTAATACTTCGCTTTTCTCCTTCCTTATATTCCTCAACCAGTTCAATATCAGGAGTCTTCCGCTCAGTTTCTCCAAGGAATGCATCTCCTGTAATTTTATAGACTTCTCCAACCCGCAGATCAAATCCTGCACCTTCTGGGTTAGTAAGCTCACGCTCTGCTAAGTTCTCAACAAGCTTTTCTTTTTTAACAAGTTCAAGTAATATTTTTGGTCCTAGAATCATATTTTTGTCTCAATAATTTGTATCATGTCCGAGGTGATTTCATCAATAGCTCTTTCTCCATCTATCTGTATTAATTGCTCTGGATAGTTATTTACTAGCCAGGTATACCCTTCAACAACTTTCTCCAACTTTTCTTTTTTCTCATACAAATCATTCTCTCTACTCTTTTTTCGCTCCTGAAGACGAGCCAGTCCTGTTTCTGCAGAAACAGAAAGATAAAAGGTAATATCAGGAACAATAGATTGATGATACATGGATAAAATACTTTGGGTCACTAACATACGGCGTGAATCTTCCAAAGAGTAGGTGTTATTCAAATCCATACAGCCATAGACTACTGCTGACCAAAATGATCTATCAGTAAGAAGCATATTTCCTTTCTTAAGGGTGGGTTCAACAATCTCTGCATGATTAATAAGTCGATTGGCTGTTAACAAGTATTGCAGAGCTTGTGGAGGAATCTGTTTTTCACTACTAAATACTTTTAAAATATCTTCTCCTCCGAAAAGGGAGAGATTTGGCTCATAGGTAGTAGTAACTGTTTTTCCCTTCTGTTCAAGATATTCTTTTATCTTCTGAGCTTGAGTGGACTTACCAGATCCATCAACTCCTTCAATAGCGATATAAATTCCTGAATAGGGATTTTTTCGAAATGTAATTTCAAGATTTAAAAACTGTTTCACTCTGCTTTATACTTTAAAAAAGTTTCAAAGAAGAAGCAAGGAGAGGTATAATAGGTTTTATGAATAATCGGCCAATTGGTGTTATCGATTCAGGAGTTGGAGGGCTAACAATTCTTAAATCCCTCAATACTCATTTTCCTCAAGAAAGTTATATTTACTACGGAGATATACAGAATGCTCCGTATGGCGAAAAAGACACAGATTTTATTACTTCATTAACTGAGAAAATGGTTCCCAAATTTTTTGAATTGGAACCAAATTCGAAGCTCACTTGAGCAATAGAAAAGTATCATTCAGCCTGAAGCTCCGATAACTTCTCTCATCAACTACCACTAGTTATTAGAATCGATGGTATAATTCAGCACTACAGGAACTCACACTATATTATATGCCTAAATTTAGTATGGCAAATCGTACCAATTCCAATTTAATATTGCCTTTAAAACTTATTGATTCATCTATTCCGACAATTAACCAACTTAGAAATAAATAGTTAGTTAATCTTTACTTGTCCTGGTGAATACGACTTTCCTGAACTCCTTCTTGGATTTTATATTTTGCACTAGCTTTTTTCCCGTAAGGAATCTCTGCAGGTGAGGATAACTGTTCAAATCCCATGGCACACACTCTCATCCCAACTGTTAGAGCAACTGCCATTCTCCCTAAGTTTCCAAGTTCTAGTACACATTTCCCATCCCACCCTGGATCAAAGGTACTTGCTGTAGAGTGAACAACTATTCCAAGTCTTCCAAGTGATGATCTTCCCTCTAACCTTCCCATCATATCCGGTGGAATAGTTACCTTTTCAAGGGTTACAGCCAAGACAAACTCTCCTGGCTGCATGATGAATTGATCTCCATCTTTCAGAATAACTTCTGCAGTAATTTCATTACTGTAATCTTTTTTTGAAGGGTCAATATAGGGTTTTTTTACGTATTCAAAAACTCGGAAAACATTTCCAAGTCGTAAATCAATGGAGCAAGAACCAAGTTGAGTTTCAAAATCAGGAAGAGGATCAATTTTTATTTTTCCTGACTTAAGGGCTTTTTTTATATCTCGATCTGAGAGAACCATATGCAGTAGTATAAGACACCTTACTAAAAAGAAGCAATCGTTATTTTAACTTTTCGGAGTTCTTCTCAAGCCACTTGATAATTTCTTCAAACGACAAACTCTCATTCTCAATCTTTAAAGCAAATTCTAGTTCTTTTTCATGCTGATTTATTAATTTGTATCCGTTTAGTTTTAAAAAAATACCTGCTGATGCAAGTGCTGTTCTTTTGTTCCCATCGACAAACGGATGATTTTTCAAGAGCGAATGAAGTAAAGCTGCAGCTTTATGAAAAATAGTAGGATAAAGATCTTCTCCACCAAATGTTACCTTTAATCTTGCTGCGGCAGACTCAAGAAGTCCTTTGTCTCGCAATCCAAGTGAACCTCCGAAACGTTTTATTAATCGATCGTGGATAAGAAGAATTCGCTGAGGTGTTAAATATTTCACTTGTTCGCTAATTCTGCAAGAACATCCTCATGTTCATCAATAAATTCGTCAACTATTTTTGCAAACGAAGCGTCAATGCCTTTTATTGCTTGTTTTTTTATAGGAGTAACTACGATAACATTTTTCTTTTTTTCCATAGTAATTTTATCTCCAACTTTTAAGTTAAGTGCTTTTCTTAACTCTTGAGGGAATATAATACCTGCAGAGTTACCAATCTGTATAATTGCTTGGGTCATAGTTATAACAATGTTATAACTATTTATAGTACTTGTCAAGTAGTCTATTCACATAAATAAGATTATCCAGTAACCTGGGTATTTTTAAATATCTTTTCTAGCAATCCTGTACTCTTTTCATTATAGTTATCTAAAATACTTCCTTTTATACTTTCTTAACGGCTTACTATTGTTCACGATCACAGTACTTTATTATCTTGGAAAAATTACTACAGGCCCTTGTTGTGGAATCTTTGTTTTCCACTCTCCTGATATAGGATCAAAAAATTCTCCTTCATGCTGTACTTTGTACATTTTAGTTACATCAGGAATAAAATGAATACATCTCTTATGAGAATCTTGCCGAGTGATTTGAAGTAACTTATTATTCTGCTGAACTATCTGAATATTTGTAAACTTCCCCTGTATTTGACTAGTAAAGACTTCATGACTTTTCCCAAGCAATCCTGGTGTTACTAACTTTACTGCTTGAGAAAATGTTTGTTTCCCCCAATGTGCGAGAAATTTCCCGTCTCCTCCATTCCAAATTCCATGTGCCCCGTAACAGTAAGCAGTAGCACCACTCATCATTGAAGACCAGTAAGCATATAGTTGATCTCCAGTATAAAAGTCATTCCTTATTCCTTCATACCAAGGTTCTAAATTTATGAAAGGTTTCTGAGGATACTCCCGCATTGCTTCATAAGGGAGTTGCCATAACTGATTTTTTGCACCTTTATCATGACCTGTTTGTACAGTAACAGCATCAAGCGCTTCTGGATCTCTTACTATATCTTCACTTACTTCTCCAGGAAGAGGATGGATTAAGAATGGCTTGTTAGTCAGTGGACGCACAGACGCAAGAACATTACTCCATTTTTGTTGCCTTTCTTTTTCTCCTGCTACAAAAAGGGGGGATTCAATATAACCTACTGCTCGTTTTATTAGGCTACGTACTCTTCCTGGTAATATTTTTCCAACTCTTTGATTACCTAACATATCAGTTGTTTTGTTTGGCAATAGTTGTTTCTCTCTTCGTACCCAGAGATCACTTTCTCCAGTAAGACAATATAAAACATCCAACTTATCAAGGGTTCTAATAATTTCTTTCCACCAGTTTACCATCCCTTCTACTCCTAACCATTCAATTTGATATCCCCATGCGCCATATATAATTGCAAGTAAACCCAAAGAGTTTAATGTTTCAACTCTTTTTCTTGCATAATCTAAATAGTGTTTATTAACCTCTCCTCTAAGATTCCAGGCAGGACCATATTCACTCGCTGCTGAGGGATGGCTAAGCCCTACTTCTGGAGGGATTCCAACTACTATTTGGATTGCAGAAAAGCCTTGTTCTTTACGTTTTTTTGCCAAGGAAACAAATTCTTTATCAGAAAAACGAGTTGTCATTCCATACCACCATGTATCAGCAAGGAAAGGAGGTATATTAGTTTGAGGTCGTTGTTCTTTCACTGTTATTTATTGTTTCTTTCCAAGCAAGAAGAGCCATACTTTCAGGTATTTCAACATCTCCAAATGTAATTGTTGCTCCTTGAGCAATATCATATTTCAATTTTACATCAAAAACCAGTCCTATTGGTAAATGGTTAACAGCATCTTTTATCTCTACGGCTTCCCCACGAACATCAAAACTTCCAATTCCACGTTTAATTATTTCTTCTTTTTTAAGAGGACGTTTAGCAACTGTTGCCACACTTACAGTCGGATTTTTTCCATTATTAAGTAATATGCCTCCATCACCAAGTACTCTTTCTATTGTTTTTATAATTTCTAAATGACAAAGATGGAAAGGACGAAGAAAAACATAGTGAGGACCACCTCCCATTTTATAATAGGCTAAATAACTTGCTTGTCTCTCATCTGGATGAGTTGCGGTAATAAACACTCCCGCTGGGGATTTTGGTGAAAGGACATAATCACTGATTGGGGCACCAATTTCTTCCGCTTTTTCTCCTAATAATTTCCCACCTTCTTGATATCCATCAGTTGAGATTCCATACATACCTCGCTGACCTATTCTTGCTCCTAGTCCATTCGCAACCAAAGCTTGTTCTATTTGAATTTTAGTTCCATCTGTAAAAGAAGTAACTTGTTCTAAGCTTATTCCTTGTCTTTTTGACCAAAATTCCATTTCTTCTCTTGTTGGAGTATGGTTAAGGAATCCTTTAATATTCCCATAAACTATGGGGTCAAAACCCATTTCTAAGACTTCTTCTCGAAGTGCAGCTAAACTACCTGGTTGATCTCCTTCTGCTTCAGTGAGATATCCTCGTTGAGATAACCAACTTCCAGAGGTTACTTGCATTTCAGCATTCATACTAATAACTCGTTTCCCAGCTTGAAGAATTTTATATACTGAATCTGTGGCATAAAGAGGGTCACCACTACACTCTACTACAACATCTGACTCTTCAATAATTTGTTGTAAAGAATCTGTAACTTTTTCTGGAGGAAGGTGTTTTATCTCTGATGGATTCCTTCTAGTAAGAATAGCAGAAACAGCAACATTTCTATGACACTCTAGGCTGTATGCAAGTCCAGACCCAATAAAGCCTGTTCCTATAATCCCTACTTTCGCTTTTTCCTGCTCAAAATTTACCATGACCAATAGGCAAGTGTGATTATTGTACTCTTCAGAAAAACTATACACAAGATTAAGAATAATCCTTGACTGATGAAATATAGTTAAACTTCTACTTTTATCTACCAAATTACTAGAGTATACTTTTCTTATGAAGGATCATTTAAAGCACTTTATTCCCTTTCTTCCCCTTATTCTTCTTGCAGGAGGCCTCTATTACTTTAAAAACTATATGCCCGACTCACTCTGTCTTCTGCAAAACCAACAAACTATTACCATAACGAATGAAGGGTTCTCTCCTGATGAATTATCTATTACTAAATGTACTCTTGTTCGTTTTGAGAATAAAAGTTCCACAGAAAGATGGCCTGCATCAGACATGCACCCCACACATGGAATCTATCCCGAGTTTGATCCCAAACAACCGGTAGCTTCAGGATCATCCTGGTCTTTTACGTTTACTAAACCTGGGACTTGGAAATTCCATGACCACCTTTTCCCAAAACAAGTAGGTAAGATTACTGTTAAGTAGTATGATCACTCTCATAAAGAGACTTAGGTTTCTTATCTTTCTTTTTATTCTTCTTAGTTCTTTTCTTTTTTTCTTTTTAATTCAAACTACTCAATCACTTTCTTCTTCTCTAAGAACTGAGGGAGATGATATGGCTCACTATACGATTTCGAGTCACATAATAAAGTATCAGGAATATCCATTATTGGGTCCATATAATAGCGGAACAAAAGATATCATTAAATATAGTCCTTTCTTTTTTTATTTTCTTGCTTTTTTTCTTCTGATATACGATAGTTTTTTTACTCTTCAAATTATAAGTATCTTACTTTTAACAATCACCTTTTGCGTAAGTTTATATTTTTTAATGAAACAGTTTGGAATATGCACTGCAATATCATTTGGAGCGATCTATCTTACAACGAGCTTAGTTCACCAATACACAGGACTTGTATGGTTACCGCTTTTTGCGCTTCCACTTATCACAGGCACGTTTATTTTCTTATCGTTTGCTTACTTCACGAAAAAAAAATACTTCTATTACCTTTCCCTTATTCTCTTTTCTTTAAGCATTACTTTCCATACAAGTACGCTTGGTTTTACTTTCTGGATGTTCTTTCTCATTTTTCTGCTGTGGAAGCAGAACGTTATTTCAGTAAAAGAAATTCTAATAGGATATATTCTTTTTTTTCTATGTCTCCTTTTTACCCACTTCCCAATCCTTTTTTATTATATTGGTTCAGAAACTAAGTTCACTTCTCAAATTCCTCTCGAGGAACTTTTTTCTATTAAAAAAGTTATCAACACTTACTCTCTTTTCTATACACATCTCCTCTATGGTAATTGGTTTTTTATGTGCTTTATTCTTATCTCGTCTCTAGTTTATTTTTTACTTGAGCAAAATGTTTTATATAAACGATACTTCTTTATATTATTTCTAGGAATTAACCTCTATCTTTTTAGTATGAGTTTTTCCCGATTTCAACATGGGGTGTATTTCTTTCTTCTTGCCATTCCTTTTTTCACCTATAGTTTAGGTATCATCTGGAGAGGTTGGACACAGATTTCTTGGAAACACATTGGAGTAGGTCTTGTTGTTACATCTTGCTCTCTAGTTCTTCTTCCACAAGTAATAAATACCTATACCCGATTAACTAATACTAATCGATTAACTAACCAACAAGCTGAAATTACTCAAGGAATAGAAGCCCTTGAAAAGTATATTAGAAAAGAAAAAGAGAAAATGCATTATCCTGACTTTTATTTTTTTACACTTTCTTCATTTTATCCACATGCAAGCAAATCAGAAAGACAGCTTCACTTTATCTCTGACACAGTCCTTCTCACTCCACTTGAATATCGTCTAGAAACAAAAATACTATTTCTCAAAAATGACCCAAATCGAATTTATCAAATTGCTTCTTTACCATCACCTCTTCAGTTTACTGTATGTTATCATCCTACTCAAGCTATATGTGCTATAGAAAAAACAACAGAAGTTATTTACTCATCACCCTCACTTACTATTACTGTATTTAAAAATATTGACAGACTCTAAGAAGTTGATATGATATAAAGGATGAGTAATAAAGGGTATCTCTCTCTTTTTTTTGTATTATTATTGATAACAGCAATGTTAAGTTATCTTGCATATCCCTATATCTTTCCTAAAAAGACATCAAACATAACAAATACTCCTTCTTCAAGTACCCAAAATACTTCAGAAACAACATCTCTATTCACTCCTCTTCCACAAAACGCAACCAGAGACCAAAGAACTCAACGAGATACTGAAATTCGAAATGCTGCTGTTGTAACAGATACAATGACTATTTCAGGTACGTGTACTACAGAACCTAGAATTATAAAAATGAAGAATAAATCTTCAGTTCTTCTTGTAAATAATATGCCTACACATGCTATTATTAAATATGGAGATACTCCCTATTCTATTGCTCCAAAAGAGAAGAAAAAAATTACCATTACAGCTACAAAAGGATTAGGAGCGTATGCATACCGATGTGGAACAGAGAGTGCGATTGCAGGATACTTCTATCTTCTTCCCTAGCTTCTTTCTTCTAAAAGATTTGGAGAGCGTTGTTTGTCTTGAATTCTTTCCAAGTACGAAAAACACACTGCTGCAAATTCATTCTGCTTCTCACAAAACAGCGTTAACTCATTTGACCTATTTGATGAAGTAGAATTTCTTATATACTGTATTACCATTTCAATACACTGCGTGTACTCTTTTGCTACAGTTTGAAATTTAAAACACAGTGACGATGTATCTTCATTACTCGAGTTAAAAAGAAATCCGAGAAATCCAGTCCCTTGCACCTTACATTTTACTTTAGCTTCATACGTTTGAGCTTTATCACAAAAGATATGTAAGCTGTCTGCTGAACGACTTATAGAAGCATACATCTCACTCGTACTTTGCCAACAAGCAATAATTATTTGTTTATCCGTTTGCTTTAAGCAAAGGTCTGTAATGAAAGGTACTGCCTCCTCAGACCATTGCAGCCTTGGTAGAATTTCATGAATAATTAAATTTCCTCTCCCAAGAAACTCCATAAATACACCAACAAAGCATTCGTATTCTTTTTCTTTTCCTAACTTACTACAAATAGTATTCGCTTTCTCTACCTCTCCTTTTTCTTGAACAAGAAGCATATGACCTATCGCGTGAAGACAAATTCTTACAGCATGAGATTTTTCCACTCTTTCTTTAACTTTCTCTGAAATATCAGTACACAAAGGAGGAATATTGTCCTCATTCAGCACATACTGAGGATTAAACCTCGTATACCCTTCTATAACCCCATGGAAATACCCTCTTGAACAAGCGTTAAGATCAACGAACCTAAACAAGTCAAGCCAATTTTTACTATCCTTTTCGACCTCAATATTAGCAATCTTGTGAGCAATTCCATGACAATATTCGACTGTTGTATCTTTTCCTTGCAATATGTGAAGAATCTCCTCAGAGATTTGCAATGGATATTTTTTTGCAATATCTGCAAAAAGGTCTGTATAACACTTTCCTTTTTCTCCTCTTTGTGAACAATTTTCATAGAGTTGCTGCGCAATAAGCTCTTTGTTCACAACAGAAGACTGAAACAACTTTCCTTGAATTATAATACAGAGCAAAACAACATTAATTCCTAAAAAGCCCACTAACAAAATACTAATTAACTGCTTTTTTCTTCTTTTTTCAGAGTGCAAGTAGGACATGAACATACAGAGTTAAAAGGAGGTGGAACTGTAGCACATGCTTTTTGTACATCATTTTTTGATATGACTCGACTCAAAACCCTTCCTACTTGACGATAACAATCCTCTTTATATGTATCAAGCGTAACCGAGCACATTTGAATAGCTCTATCTGCAAAATCTGCTGAAGAGTAGAGAAGACCAGTAACTATTCCGTTTACACAGCGTGGATACAACTTCTTATCTAAAATATACGGCTGACACAAAGAACTAAGATAAGAATCAGTCGGATTCCCCTGTTGAATAAGAGTGGCAGTTCCATGAAGATAACATTCATCTCTGAAATCATCTTGAAGAGACCGAGAACATAGTTCAAAAATCTTCTCTGGTTGATACATAAATTGATTGTTATACATATGTGAAATCTCCATCCAGCAACCTCTTGCAGTTAAGCCTGAATACTTATTACAGATACCCTCTTGTAGCAAAGTGTTTTCCCAAGACCAAGGAATATATTCAGCGACCTCATGAGCAACTAGATTATCACGAGTAAAATTTTCCATGAATGTTCCTCCGTAGCATTGATATTGCAAGGTTACTGGCAACTTATCACAAATCGAGACAGCAGCGTTAATGTCCCCTTTTTCCTCAGCCAGTAATACATGCCCCATAATATGAGCACAGGTTTGATCTAATGACTGCATATTTTTCTTTCTTACTACCTCTTCACAAAAAGCTGGGATTGTTTTATCGTTTAAGATAAATGTGTTATCAAACCGTGAACGGGCTTCAACGATCCCATGAATAAACCCATAATTACACATATCTGGCCTAATTACATCAAGAACATCTGACCAGTTACTTGGGTTTTTAGCAACTTCTTCAGCAACAGCTCGATGAGCAAGGATATGACAGTCTCTCGTATTAGCATCTTTTTTTTGAATTACTGCTAGTAGTCGCATTACATCACTAAATGACTGCTTTTTTGTAAACTCTGCAAGTTGTCTCCCATAACAATCTCTCCATCCACCTTTGCCTGATTTGTTATCACACATCTGAACTATCTTATTCCCCACTTTTTCTAATTCTCCTGCACTCACTTTTTGTAGTTGAAATCTGGGGGACAAAAGAATACCAATAAGAATAATATCGCAAAGAACGAACAAAAGAAGAAAAAAATGAATGAGTCGTTTTGGGAAACGGAGATAAATAAATTGCATAGAATACACTTATATTATCAGATTTTCTCTCTATTAGCTGTAAAATAGACAATATCCATATCTCTAATCAATTTCTTATAAATAAACACTTGACATTCTTACAAATCCATTATACTCTGAGGCAGAAAGTTAAATTCAAGCTTAAAAAAAACACTAAAAAAAATAACTGTCCTATAGCTTTTTCTTATTATTTATGATACTATAGGAGGAATTTATGACATTTAAGGCTGAAGAATTTAATGGATATAATATTATGGAACCTCCAAAAGAGAGAACCTTAGCACGTAAGGGATTATTACCTGCTGCTTCCCCTTCTCCTTCCGTCCCAGACACTCAATCAGAAGATTTTACTAAGCGGGCTGCAAGAATTGAAGATACACAAAATGAGTTAAAAGTGATCTCCGCCCCTAGTATCCCAGTAGATGAAGGAAGAATGCCATTACAACCTTTTGGAGACCTAGACTCTTCTTCTTTTAACCAATATCCTTTTCCTACAGGGCCTATACGACCTATTGGAGGATGGAAAAGATGGACAATGGCAGGAGGTGCGGCAATTTTAGCAACTGCTATTGGACTATTTGCTGCAAGCAGAGGAGGAGCAGAGAGCGATAATAAGAATAATCCTAATACTCCCAAGCCCAAATCAAATGAACCAGGTATTGTCATTCCTGGAGGAGTCCCTTCTATTGTTCAAGCTACTGCTACTCTGGAATCCACTCCTACTATAAGGCCTACTGCTACACCAACAGTTTCGCCTACAAGAGCTCCGGAGGTAACTCTTACAGAAGCACCGACTCCAACAGTACCTATAGCTACCCCTACACCTGATCGTACTGCGCAAATTATAAGTGAACAAGAAAGAAGAAAGAATTTTGTTCATACGTCTGAATTTAATGGTGAACAGGCGGGGTTAGACAAAATAGAATTTAAAACAAACCCTCGTTATCCAGAGGCAGAAAAAGCATTGTTTGATTTAGCTATGATAACCCATGAAAAAGGATTCTTAGCGCATAATCCAGAAGCAGCAAGTAAAGTTGATCAATCTGTACCTGGATGGTATGAGAAACTAGTCTTTGCCGGTGGCGGACAATATACAGTTAGAGGCCATAAACTAGAGACATTTAAAGGAGATCAAGAAATGGTAGATACTAAAATAGAACCTATGTACGGAGTTCGAAGTATAGTAGAGGTTAATAATAAGCTTCTTGAGAGACCAGGTAACTATGTTAAAGGATCTATTATGTTCAACATTGATCGACAGGGATACGTTCTTGTTGACGAAAAAGGAGCAGTTACTCTTCTTACAGCTATTAGCAAAGCTGTAGTAGAAGATCCAAGTACAAAATCATACATTGACAAAATGGGCCTTGGGACATTTCTAATGGGAGCACAATATGTTTCGCCTACATATATAGCACTTGGGAATAAGCAATTGACAAACGGTGCACGTGGTATAACACTTACTATAGAGGAAAGTAAAGCTATCCAGGGATTATTCGCAAAAGAAGTGTCTAGTCAACCTGTAGAAAAACCATATACCTTTATTACAACATCTGGAAAAATTAAAGCTCCTCTATTAATTTTTCCAGAAGATACTAGCAGAAAACAAATTACTTCATTGAATAACCCTTATACTCAAGCAGAACAAAAAAATCAAGAGCGTAGCAAGAACAATATTCAATATAAAAGCCGTTACCTCACCTCACAAGCTCAGAAAAGATCAAAACTCTCCTTATAAGTCTTCTAAAAAAGCTGTAATACAAATTGACTTCTTTTATAAATTTCTTTATTCTCAAGATATGCTTATTAATAAGAAATTACTCATTTTTGTGGTGGCTGCAATAGGTGTCATGATTGCTATTATTATTGGTCTAACACTTTACTCTCAGAAACCCAAAACACTTGAGATTACTTTTGAGTCTCAAGTACAAAATATTAAAATTGAAAAAAATAATATTAATCTTTTTTTGAAGTTTTTTCCCGCATGGAGGCTTGAAGATAAGCCATTTACTGCTTCTGGTCAACAAATCAAAATAAAAGATATAAAAAGATTACATATTGTTCTTACCCCTATAAAACAATCAGAAGATATCTTTTACTTTGATAAAAAAACTAATGCAATGTTTCAGTCATCTGGTCAGACATATGGAGATAAAACTTTAACTATTCATATATATTTAGATAATGAACTTCTTCTAAAGAAGAATACTGAGAAAGACCTTGCAAGTCGCCTTATGCTAGGAGTATTACTTCGACTATATAATCTTGCATATCCTGGAAATCATGATATGAATGTGTTCGTGAGACAAATTCGAGACGTGTTACAGAAAGAAAACATAGAAACCATTATCCATGTTACAAAAATTTAGTTATTTTTCTACTCTCATCATTTGCCTTTTATTCATAGTTACCTTCATGCAATACTTAACAAGTCCTAGTTTTGCCGCCTGCGAGGGATATGGAATTTGTTATAGGTGTTATCCATACTGTAACCCTGTTGGCTGTAATCCACTGGAAGACACACTTCCATGTGTTTGCGGTTGCACTGAAGATAACTATAATGTTTCATGTGATGCAACATGTACTGCTAATGCCTGTGCATCTGGAGGAACAGGTCCTGCTGACTTTTGTTCACTAGTTGATGATGCTCCCTATTCTGACGCTCCGTATGATTCCCCCTACGATTATCCTTATGATTCACCTTACGATTATCCTTATGATTCACCCTATTCAGACTCACCTTATGACTCACCCTACGATAATCCGTATGATGGCACCTACA
>CAZNAA010000001.1:0-81162 GCA_964571255.1 uncultured Gammaproteobacteria bacterium | reverse complement strand
TATTCAGACTCACCTTATGACTCACCCTACGATAATCCGTATGATGGCACCTACGGTTGTTCTGGAAACTCAGGACCATTTTGTGGAGCCAATTTCACAATAACTGGAGTCGATATTAACGGTACTCAAAAAACAATCAACTCAGTCACCTACAACTCAACAAACGGAGGGAATAATATCGGGAACAATAATAGTATTACTATTCAACCTGGAGATGTACTGCAATTTAATGCTAAACCATCCAGTGCTCTTCAAAGCGATAATTGTGTTATTAGTTATAACGGTCGTTATGATGTTGTGAGAAAAAATCCCGGACCAGCAACAACAATCAATAGATGTTTTGAAGGTTTGTTATTTGGAGAAGCACTTTTTTGTGAGAATGGACAAGGAAAAATTGGATATAGATTAGCTCCCATTAACAGTAACTTTGATCCTGAAGGTGTAGCTTCCATTCCTCCCTTACAAATAAAAAGAACGGTTAGAGGATGTGGCTTTCACCATTTTGATTACAATCCTGATGACACAATAAGCTCCACAAACTGGAAATGCTCCGAATGTATGGATAATGGATTTGTGGGAGATGCAGGAGGAGGAGAAGGAGTAGACGGTAATTTCGAAAGAAACTCTGGATACGACTCAAGTGGAAATATCCAATACACTCCTGAATATTGGGGAGGTACAAATAGATTCGCCCATGGAAATACTACACCCAATCCAGATGAAGAGCTCAATTCTGTTGATGATGCTTGCCTTATTAAACCTGATAATTTCCCAAACTCAATACAAGCAACAGGCTTAAGCCCAGAAGCAGCAGCACGGGATAATATGACAAAAAAACAATTCGACACTCCAGGAGAATATCGAGTTGAATATCGAACTGCTCGTTCAGGAATAAATGGAGGAGCAATGGATAGTAATCCTTGTGTCATGAAAGTAGTAGTACAAAATCCTGAACCTCCTGCTGGTACAATTTCTGCAAATCCTGCAACATGCATCATCCAAGACGGAGACTTCACTTGTTCAAGTACTATTTCCTGGAACACCTCAGATGCTGATACGATCAGAGTTGAAATTGATAGTACAGACTTTTCTCCTGCATCTTCTAATACTTCAGGATCATCAGTCGCTCCTTGGATTAATGAAAATCCTTCTGTATTTGAACTCTATGGAAGTAGTTATTCCTTCCCAGAGGCTCTCTTAGGAACAGTTACCGTTCGAGGAAATCCCTATATCAGTGGCGATGTCTTTATTGATCTTAACGAAAATGGATTCATAGATACTGGAGAAGTTACGTATACTGGTGGAGGAAATGTGTTAGTAAATGGTTCAGCTACTCCTCTTGATAGTAATGGACACTATGCTCGAACAAACCTTGCTCCTTCATCTTACGATGTCTCATATACTGCTCCTGCCGGGTATCAACTAACCACTCCTTCTTTACGTTCTATTTCTCTTACTCAGCCAACAACAGTTAACTTTGGAATTTCTCCTCTTCATACGGTATCGGGTAGAATATTTAACGACAGAAATAAGAATAAAATATTTGATGGAGGAGACAGCATATATACTAGTGGAAGTCTTGAGATCAGTGGAACAACAACGAGCGGAACAGTCACAACAAATAGTATTAACGGAAGCTATACGCTCTCTAATATTCCATCTGGAGTAAGAACAATTTCTCTCACTTCCCCACTTCCTGCTGGATACAGAGTTATCTGGCCCCGTGGAACCACCCCACCTGCTTATTCAGTACAGGTAGGGCCAATTTGTACCAGTGGTCCTTTAGATACAACGACAGGGGCATCATATATTGATACCACAGTGTGTGATATTCAAGATCTTGATTTTGCTATTTCAGATTCAATTCCCTGGATCCAAATGGTTGGATCTGATGGAAGATTTGATGGTGGACTGAACAATACCGTTTCTAATGCAAGTGCCTGTAACGGAGGATATACTCTTGTTCCTGGCAATAATAGTAATCCTGGAGTCTTACTTATTGGTACCTCTACCCCCTCCAGTGCCTTTGGAGGCGTGGGGGCAGCCTCCAGTACAAATTGGGTACTAGGCACTCCCTTCCCTGAATATTTTACTTTCTTTAGCGGAAACCAAAATACCGTCACTGCAGGACTCCAAACATCCTATGACTACTTACTCGGAGCAGCAGAGACCTCAAACATTACTCCAACTGATTTAACAACAGTGTGTTCTGACCTTTCTAACTGCACCCTCAATAATCCAGCCAATGGAATTTATAGGGCAAATGGTAACGTCACACTTACAGGAAACAGTACGCTGGGGGCAAATAAGGATCATATTTTCCTTATCAATGGAGACCTAACAATTAATGGACAAATTACTACTCCTGTCTCCTCTACCAGTACTTTTTCTGTAAAAGGAGATATAACCGTTACTAAAGATGTGGGAACCAGCGCTTTTTCTTGCCCTGCTCCTTCAACAAGTGGACAAATGCAAGGTTTTTTTAGTGCTGATGAATCTATTATTATTGACGCTAAGGATCCAACTGGAGCAGGAGCTAACTGTAGCAATGGAAACGGAGATGATTTACAACTCAATGTTGATGGAGCCTTAGTAGTCAACGCCGGACTTAGTGGAGGAAGCTTTATTAATAGACGTGATCTTTGTGCTTTCAACATTACCTATCCTTCTCTTTCAGTAAAGGAACGACTGGATTTTGTTTTAAACGCTCCTGAGCTTTTGAAAACCAATACATATATCTATCGAGAAGTTGCCCCATAAAGAGACTTATTGTTGACAGCATGAGGTACTCTCCTTTACTCTAATAAGTGATGAAAAAGCTTACTGCTTTTATTGAGTTACATAAATCCCTATTTACCAGAGGAATAATTTTGGCTTTTCTCCTTATAGCACTTCCCCTCACTATTTATCTGAATAGTCAAAATCAAGATAATAGACAAAGAGCAGCAGACACATCAGAACTATTCTGTTCATTTGAAGAATGGAAACCAGTTCCTGATTGGCTTCTAGGAAATAATAGTTTGGGATCAGAAAAAAAAAGATTTCCTCCTGACTACTTTGACGAAGAAAAAAGAGATTCAATAGTACCAGGCCCTGTAATCGAAGCTGGACAAGAGACGTCTACCTATAGATACAATAACGATGGATCACTCGAGTACAAAGTAACTCATGGGGGACCACTCCCCGTCCGATATGACCCAAGGAAAGATATTGTACGTGGTGAGTTTTCAGGGAGAAGTTACGCAACTTCAGCCTGGTCAACTTTTATTGGACAAGTAAATTCAATGTATTACGGGAGATACTCTAGTGAAACCGCAAATAGAACAATTAGTTTAGGTGTTGTACAAAAGTATGCAATTATGGGTGTTGCAGTTGGCGCTATAGGAAATTTAATTGATGAAAAAGGCGGAAGTACGGATGGACCAGCGTATAGCGCAACTCAAATTAACAAACAGATAGAAGATTTTTATGCAGGAACTTTAACTGTTAACAACCCTACAGTAAAACCATATAAAACAAACGATCCAAATAGTGACGAAAGATATATTCTTGTAGGACAGAAGGTAACTCTTCAAATGCTTTCTGACGTAATTGGTTTTGATATTACAAATTTTGATTTACGCAAGAAAAAATTCAGTATTCTGCCAAGTGGAGGCTGGAACATGCAAGAAGAGAAAGACAGAATGATTGCAGAGACAGCCAGTTGTACCGTTATCCCTACGCCTAAACCAACTTCATCTACTCCTGTAAGTTGTGACGAGCAGTTAATGATTCCTCCAGTTAATTTCAGAAAAGACTTCCCTTCCTTTACCCCAAATATCTGCCCAGCTCATGTTGCAAATAGAGATCCTGGAACCAATAGAAATGAACTTGATGTTTGTGGGGAGTACTGGGTAACACAATGGTGTAATGGAAATAAACAAAACGCTACATACGCTTGCCGAGGCTGGAGTCAAACAGAAACTAACCCTGTTCTTTTGTATTACACCAATAGAATTTATGCTATAACCACTACAAAAGGGACAGAAGGAGATGGAGGGCAGCTAGCTGCTAATATTGCAAAGTATGGCGATGTTCTAGGGAGAAGAGTTACCTGGAATAATTTCATGAAAGAATTAAAGAACGGAAAAATTGCTTATCCGTGGGAACACTCTTCTGCCACTAAACCAGCAGAAGAAGTACGAAATAATGCCTTAAATGCTGCATCTACTGCCATTTTTGGTAAACCTTGGAACTTTATCAAAGAACAAGAGAGAATGAATAATTGCTCAACTACATGGGATACACCACCAACTCCTTCAACATCTATCACTCCCTCTGTCTCACTACCTCCTGATGGAGAAGACGACCAAATATCAGTTGGTGATGCAAAAGATATTAGACCAAAAGTATATAAAGATAAAAGTGGGAATATTTATATAGCATGGGAAGTAACAGAACCTGAAAATGCAAAAGGAATAAACTATGCAAAAGGGGTCTGGAACGGAAATAAATATACATTTCCAATACAAGGCACCGTAGGAAATACATGTGCTTCCCAAGGATGTGCACCAGCAATAGCTGTAAACGATACTCATATTATTATCACCTGGGCTGGTCCCTCTAACCTCATGGTTGCTAAATATTCTAAATCAGACTTTAAACCCCAGTCGGTAGTCCCTATTTCCCAAATAGGTGTAGGACTTTCTCCAAATGTTGCAGTCGATAGTCAAGGAAGATTTCACATTGTTGCAGATGGTGATTTTAAAACAAAATACTGCATTTTTAATACAGAGGATAATACCTGTAGTACCTACAAAGAAATTGATACGGCAAATTCCAAGCCAGATATTGCTATTGATTCTGAAGATACTGTTCATATCGTCGCTGGAAAAAATGGTGTTCATTACCTGACATTAAAACCAGGAGAAAGTACCTTCGCTGACAAAGTGATTAGTTCTGGAAACGGACAACAAATAACTGCTGATACTAGTGGCAATGTCCATCTTGTCTGGAGTGAAGATTTTGACATCCATTACTGTAAGAAAACTATTAATTCAGACTGCACTTCAAGCAATAATCGGGTAATTCAAGAAGAAAATGGAACTAACCCTTCTATTGGAGTGACAGATACAGGTGGAATTCTTATCGCCTATAACTCTGGTGAGCAACGAATGAAATATAGTAAATATATGGACGGAACATGGACACAAGCTACAACATTTGGACAACAAGGAGCTACGGGAGTTGATATTTCTCCAATTTCATATGACTCTAAACTCTCAGCCGTTTGGAGTTCAGATTGGGATATTTGGCATAGAAACTTCTCCTTTGGAGACGGAACTGCCTTTGATCTAACTCTCCTTCTTGATGGAATTGGAGAAGCTGGAGACTATACGAATAGGACAGTCAGTGACAAGAGCAATAAAGATCCTCAACACAAAAACAGATCTCTAGCAGTTCAGTTCTTTAATGAGCAAAATGCACTTGTTTATACCAAAATAGGAACTGTTTCTTATAACAAAGAGTTAGGAGTCTTCAAAGGAATTATCCCACTTGGAATTGATATCGCTGAAGGCAAATACTATACAAAAGTGAAAATGGACCAATACTTAGTCAAACCACTTACTTTCTTTAGCGTGAAGCTTGGCGAAGTCAATGTTCATCCTCCTCTTACTCTAGTGACTGGAGATACCGATGGGAATAACGAGTTGAACCTTCTTGACTACAATATTATTGATGGCTGTTATAAAGATATTAAATCAAGTGCTCGCTCATGTGACGATGAACTTGCTCGACTATCGGATTTGAATGATGATGGAAAAGTAAACCAATTAGACTACAATCTCTTTGTTCGAGAACTTCCTGCAAAAAAAGGACAATAGTTTCCCCTTGACACTTCCTCTTTACTCCACCAATAATGAGGTAGTGTAAGATCATACTTTCTTGTGAAGCATTTAAATATTTTTGTCATCTTTTGTATAAGTATTTTAATTATTGTCGCACTTTCACGTATTCTTTCTTTAACAAACTTCACCTACATGAAACAAAACCCTTTTCTCTCTCCTACTCCATCCTCTCCTTCTCCAACTACTCTTCCTGAAGACGTAATAGCAGTGATAAAAGACTACCCTGTATCTCTTCCAACTTCTCAAATAACTCTTATGCTAACAAGTGCGAGTATTCCTAAAGAAAACTGTCGAGATTGTATTACTCAGGTTAGTCTAGAAGTAATAAATGACACAAAGAAACAAATAATTGAGTTCAAGAGTGGAGGAATCATGGGAAGTATCCCAAAAAGCCAAGTAGCCTTTGGATATATTTTTGACCTCTACGAAGTAACACCAACGCAAATACTTATTCAATATAAAAAACAATAATTATGAAATTTTCTTTTTCAAAAAAACTTCTATTTATTTCTCTTTCCCTCTTTTTATGTATAGGAATTATCCTTTTCTCACTCTATGTTAGAACTAAACAATCACGGCTAGATAGTAGAGCAACAGGTGAACAAAACCCTCTTGTTTCAGGTGAAGGAGTGGTTGAGGAAGGAAACGTAATTCATTTTTCTCTTTATGAAACAAATGGAAGTTTATATGAAACTCGATTAGATGGAGAAACAGGGGCTCAGGAATTTATTACGACAAACCCTACCTATGAAGTACAAGAAACACAAAGTGAAAATCCTGTTCAAGGAGTAACAACAGGTCCACTCCTTCCCTCTCAATTTGCCAAAAATTCTACTTTAGTTCGCTCTTTTGATACCACTGATGATCAATTCTATAAAGAGAGAGGCCTCACTCTTGATACCTCTCATTACTTCTACAACCAAACTATTCAGGGTATCCCTGTATATGGAGGTATTTTAGGAGTACATATGAAAGAAGAAAATAAAATCTATGCACTTGATGGAAGTTTAGTAAAAAACGAGACACTTAAAGGAGAAAAAATTTCAGAAGACACAGCAATACAAAAAGCCAAAGAGCAATACATCCTTGATACTAAAACAAATAAAGAAATAAAACATACAGAAAAAGGGAAATATATTTTTAATAAAAAGCTTTTAGGAATTTCTGAGGATAGTAAAAATTATCTAACTCTGGCAGTAACTATTGGACAAAATGCTTCTCGAATCAGCTTTCCTCACCAATATTTTATTGATTTAGAAACAGGCAATATTATCTATACGGATGCTCTTTTTCATACTGGGTTAGAACGCTACATATTTGATGAGAGACAATGTAATCCAATCACTGGTCTTTGTCCAGTAACACGAGAAGAAGGAGAAGGTCCTGTGGGTGATCCCGACGTAGACAACATCTATGCCTATTTTGGAGATATTTACAACTACTACAACAATACATACTCCCGAGATAGTTATGATGGTTCAGGATCACCTCTTGAAGCTTTTGTTCACATGGCAGATAGAGACGTATTTCCTTGTCCAAATGCTGCTTGGATTGGTGAGATTAATATGATTGCTGTTTGTGACGGGTTAGTAACAAAAGATATTATTACTCACGAAGTTACCCACGCAGTTACCAGTGCTACTGCTCAACTCATCTATCAAGCTCAATCAGGTGCACTGGATGAATCCCTTGCTGATATTTTTGCCAATGCACTCGACCCTGACTGGACTATTGGTGAAGATTCCAGCATAGGCATAATTAGATATATGGATGATCCTACGAGAAGCCCTGAAGGATCTCAGCCTGATCGATTATTCTCAACCAACTATTATTGTCCTGCAAATGGAAGTACTTGTGATCAAACTAACGACTATTGTGGAGTTCACAGGAATAATGGAGTCATGAATAAAGCATTTTACCTTATGACAAATGGAGGAAATTTTAATGGATGTACTGTTGAAGGAATTGGGAGTGAGAAAAGTCATGCGATTATGTATCGAGCTCTCACTACTTACTTTAGTCCAAATACTAACTACAAAGCTGTCTATACGCTTCTTCTTCGTGCCTGTGATGATTTATATGACTCTCCTACCTGTACTCAAGTAAAAAACGCTCTTCAAGCAACAGAACTTGACCAACAACCAGATTTTACCCAAATCGGTGCAAAATGCAGTAACGTATCCCAAGTAACTCCTCAATGTGCTATTTCTCCAGTTACTCCTACCCCTATAAGAATCCCAACAGCAACTCCTACTCCCACGAGTACTCCATCCCCCACACCAACTCCTACTCGCCACCCTACCCCAACACCATCTCCTACTCCTACAGTTGTTCCAACCAGTACACCATTTCCAACTCCTACTATGACTCAAAATGGAACACCTTTCTCTCTTACCGTAAAGCTTCATGGAATTGGTAATAGTGGAGACAATAAAAATCCTCTCGGAGGAAATAAAAATCCAGTAAACCAACAACGATTAGTCACACTTGAGCTCTTTACAAAAAATAACACATTCGTTACTAAATCCTTCTCGAGTATCAAATATTTTTCCGAACCTAATTCCTCAAGTTCTGGAACTTTTAAAGGAATTGTGAATTTTGACTTGCTAGAACCTGGAGATTATCAAGTTAGACTGTCTGTTCCTCAATACTTACCAAGAAGAGGACTAGGGGTTGTCCAAGTAACTGATGGGACGCTTGTTGAAGTTCCTGAACTTACTCTAGTTACTGGAGACGTAACAGCTGATAGTAAACTCGATATTCTTGACTACAATATGCTCATGGATTGTTATCAAGATATTTCCCCTGCAAAAGCTTGTACTCCTGAAAAGCAAAAAATCACTGATCTTACTGACGAAGGATTAGTCAACCAAACAGATTACAACCTACTTATCCGAGAACTTTCAGTTCAGTTTGGAGAATAACAGTGTTCTTCCTATTGACAGTCTTGTTACAAATTCCATACGCTATATAGGTATATGCACTCAAAGAATATTTTTTTGTTGGGACTAATTATTCTGCTCTTTCTCTCAGTTCCTTTAACCATTTTTGTTTTGCAAAGAAACCAAGAAAATCGCTCAAGTGCAGCAAAATCTACGACACTCTATTTTGATACAGCTACTCCTGGTACTACCAAAGTAGTACAGCCAGGTGAGGAATTTGTTTTAGATCTTTATGTAAATCCTGGAAATAACTTAGTCTCAACGGTTCGATATGTATTTACATTTGATCCAGCAGTCTTTACTCCCGTACCTGAGAAATTTAATCCAAATCTAGACGTTTTCAGACAAGTGATTGAAGGTCCTATCTATTCAACTGGACAAGCAATAGGAGTAGTTACGATTGGCAACAACCCAACAGGAGCTGCCTCACAACCAACAAGAGTTGCAAGCTTTTCCTTTAAAACAAGTTCAAATACGTCTCTTCTCACTGGAACAAAACAAATTAGATTATTAACCGGAAGTGATCAAACTCAAGTGTTCTCGATTAGCTCAGAAGACTTAGCTTCAGAAAATGTTTTGGAAAGTGCTGTTCCCGCAACGATATCCTTTGATATTCCTCCTACCCCAACTACTGTGGTTCCTCCGACAGCTACTCCAACTCCTAGTCCAACAGGACGAATTACAAGTACCAGTATTGGAAACTGCCCAGCCTTTCCCTCTTGTAATGTCAACGTAGTATGGGAGACACAATCTGCTCCTAATGTTTCTTTGAAATTTGGAGAAACAGGGACAAAAATTCCCGTGAATGCTTCTGGTTCCTATAACAATGTCCTATCTGTCCCGACATCCATTCCAGTTATTCTTTACTCAGGAAGTGTGGAATTAGATAGAGAAATCGTAACTAACGACCTTACGCCAACAGCAACTCCTACTCCTACCACAGTCATTACCCCTATTCCGAATCTTACCCTTTCTCTTGATACTATTATTCCTAAATCAAACAATAGACGAGACGTTAAACTATCCTGGAACAACGTAGGAGACGCAACGTATAGTGTCTATATGAAAACAGGTACAGGAACATACGCTACTTCTCCTGTGGCAGTTGGTGGACTAAGTGCTACGATTGATGTAGCCAACAATACTGCCTATACTTTTAAAGTAACAGCCTGTACTACGACGGTACTGTGTAAAACCTCGAATGAAGTTTCAGTTCCTGCAACAACAAGTATGATTGATGTGAGTATCAACTTAGCTGTTTTCCTTCATGGAATTGGTAATAGTGGAGACAATAAAAATACCGATAGTTCTTTAAGTAATAAAACTCCACAAACAGTGACAAAAGAAGTAACCGTTGGACTCTACAGCAAACTAAACAATACTCAGTTGATCAAAGAAGCAACAGGGATGATGAGTTATGTTCCTGTTCCTCCCCCAGGCGATATCCAACCAGCAGTACTGAGCGGCTATTATGATGGAATAGTCACTATCCCAGACGTTTTAGAAGGAGAATACACGATTAAAGTAAAAACTAATAAGTATCTTCAAAAAGTCTATCCAGGAGTTATATCTGTTGATTCAACTATTGCACTTGATTCTATCCAGTTAGTATCAGGAGATGTAAATAATGATAACAAGTTAGACATTCTTGACTACAATGAGATTATGGATTGTTATAGTGATGCCCTTCCTGCCAAAGCTTGCAGTGATCCGAGTAAAAAAGTAATGACTGATCTGACAGATGATGGGAAGAATAACCATTTTGACTACAACTTATTCATCAGAGAGTTATCTGTCCAGTTTGGTCAGTAAATTGCCTCTTGCAATAGACGACCTGACATATTTTAATAAGAAGAGAGAATTATGGAAAATAACACACCTTCCCAACAACCAACTAGCTCAACGATTTCTGTAAAAACAATTCTTCTTATTCTTGGATTATTTGCTTTAACTGTACTTCTTATCTTTGTAGCAGTTCGTATGCGCTCAGGAACAAAAATGGGGCTTCCAGAAGACAAAAAAGTTATGGCTCCTACCCCTACTCCTCCAGCTCACACTTTGTTGTCTTTTTCTCCTTCATCATTAACTGTTGATACGGCAACAAAAGCTACACAAACGTTGGATATCATGGTTGATTCTCAAGGAGATCCTGTCTCTGGCTTTCAACTAGAAATAAGCTTTGATCCAAAAGTAGTTTCTATAACGTCTCTCACTCCTGGGACATTCCTTCCAAACCCTCTCGTTCTTGTTCCTGCTAAAATTGATAATACACTCGGAACTGCAACCATTATGTTTGCAAAAACTCCCTCCCAAGATCCTAAATCAGGGCAAGGAGTTGCAGCAAAACTTGGCTTTAGCGTAAAATCACCAAGTAATGGTTCTCCTTCCCAAACAAGTATCAAAATTCTTCCAACCTCCCTTGTGTCAGCCACAGGAGTGAAGGAAAGTGTCCTAAAAACTCCAAGTAATGCAACGATTATGCTAAAAACTGCAGTACAAGGAGTGCAAACTCAAGACGCTACACCTCAAGCTAAAATAGTTACTCCGTAAGTTATTTTCCTTCTCCTTTTTTCCATGGAGCCAGTGAGAGAATCCGTCCATATAAATCATCATCCATATCGATATACAAGGCTTCTACCTCTTCTTTAGTTGGATTTCTATCTTGAAACACAAGATGAGGAATGTCAGAAAGAACAGCAAGAGGGGTTTGCTCTTTTCCTTCTCCCATAACGTAGACTGCACTGGCTGCTAGACTATCCATCACATTTACTTTTGTTAGCTTCATCTCTCGTCCAAAGATATCTTTTTTTCCAATATAGTTATTGAGTACTTCAAATCCACTATAGGAGATTCCCATTCCTGTCACTCCCCACCGCAAAGGAGTTGTCTTACTATCTGTCAGAATTACTCCACACTTTTTTACGTTAAACCGTTTTACTAAATATTTTCTAATCTCATTCGCACTTTTCTGGGGATCTTCGGGCCATAACACATAGCCTTCTTCTACATTTGATTCATCAATCCCTGCTGCAGCTGCCATCATAGAGTTTTTAATCGTTAACATTACATGATATTTGTTTAATTCCCGAGGTAAATAAAAATGAGCTTCTTTCTTAATAAGTTCGTCTTTATTAATGGTAGATGCTGCAACTCTTCCTTCACAAAGAGCTACAATTTTTGATGTTACAGCAAGAACAGAACTTTCTGAAAAAGAAGGAAGGTATTGATCCAAAAGAGCAAAGATTGTTTGCTCCTCAGAGTGGATTTTATGCGTTTTAATAGAGGTAATAATCATTAGTATGCAATGAAGCGCTTAGTTAGCTAAAAATCCATGCTTAATAAAAGGGATAATAAGATAGTTTATTCTGTTTTTATCAACCATTACAGGAAGTGCTACTTTATGATGAGAAATTAATCTCCCTGAAATAATTTGATTTGAATCAAAAAGAATTGCCATTTTGTGCCTCAGATCATTCATGCCGATCGCCACTCGTAAATGAATATCTCCTTTTGTCTCTAAATAACTCAAGAATTCTCGATCAGAAATAACATCCCAATCTTCTGGCATATCTTCCCAGCCAATACTACATAAATTTTCCCAGTCAGATGCGTTTAGTTCTTCATCAAGAATTTCTTGAATAATCAAAGGGACTGGTGCTTGAGCAAATTCGTCTGGTTCTAAATAGCTTCCTGAGCGATCACTGACTCGAGATTGCATTCTATTCTGTCGTACTAAAGAAGCTGCAAGTTCAATATTGGATGAAAGATTTGATTCATCAGTTGACAGCACCACAAAAGCAGAGATTTCATAAGGAGGAAACCCTCCTTTTGAAACTTTTATACATTCTTCCCTGTGAACTCCATAGGGATATTCCTGGTTATGATTATTTAAATAGCCACTATAGGCATTGGTTAATAAAATCATTGCTCGCTCCTCAAGTTCAATTTGGTTCTCCTTTGTTTCTTCTTTTAAGTATGGATATACAGTTATAAGTTTCTCTCTAAAAAGAGGAAGAAGTTTTTCTTTCATTCTCGCGATATTATTCCAGAATTGCTTGGCTGTCTGGACATATCCTGTTTCCCAATTGAGCGTAATAACAGAAGAGTCAAATGCTTGTTTAATTTGAGGGATTTCTACCATCTCTTCAGTAAAGATAACTTTTCCTTTTTCTACTAAGTATTTTAATACACCTGTTGTGTATTCCCATCGATGAGTCTTTCCTTCAGTCTCCCCCAATGTTTTTGCATAGTCTTTTGCAACACGTAATGCTTCATCAGTTTCAAGTCCCATGTATAAATATCCACAATGAGGATCAAAACTCGTTTGGATACTAATAACCCGTTTTGTATCTCCGTATAAAGACTTCGTAAACTTATGTAAGGCTTCAAGCATCTCTTTCTTATGTAATACGTCACTAAGAAGTCCCATGTCTTTTAAATCACGTCCTCTGGCATGTTCTTCAGCATTTCTTGCTGCACACCCTACGTGGCTATCAAAAACTTCAGTAACTATCTTATTGTGATCCCAAGAAAGTGCGTTGATAAGCAGCTGAGCAAAGTTAGAATTTCGAAGAAGAGTAAAATTTCCTTTTGTGTCACGAACAAATTCTCGTAAAATTCCCCCAGGTACACGAATAGTTGCTCCCACTCCTGCCGTCATCCCATTAATTACGACACTTTTAACGCGTCCATCCATACACAGGTTCCAAAGAGTAGGAGTTGGGAATTGTTCATTAGCCAGAGTTTTCACTTTTTCGTATTCAGGAGATTGGACTTCAATAGCCCTATTATTTCTGTCTGAGAGAAAGCGAATAAACAAATCCTTAAGAAATTCGTAGTCTCTTTGTTGTCTTTTTCGCTCAGCCGGTCTCTTATTATTATATTCCTCAAGTGATTGAATAAATTGGTCTACTTGGAGTTGAAGATTTTTTGACAGATCAAAATTGTTTTTTCCCATAGTTTGAGTTTTACCATAATTTTACCCAATTTTCAATACATACCCCTTGAATTTACAACCCATAAGAAGTAAAATGTTTTTTTGTAACATCTAATTTATGGCTGGAAGAGAAATACAATATTATTTAAATCAACAGGAAAGACCTGAGCATCTTTCAAAACGAATAACTCCCGAAGCACTTCTTGAGAGTAACCACTCCAGATTAGCAGTTGATAGACGTCAAGAATTTGATAATCGGAGAAGTAATGGCACTCAAGGGCTTATTTGGTTATGCGATGATGCAAGAGTATGGAGACTAGATCCAGGATCAGTTTATTTTCACACTATTGCAAACGGTGGTTCAGCGGAAAGCTTAAGAAACGCCATCAATAGTTCTGGGGTTAAATTTGGAATAGTAATGTCTCATGGACCAGACTGTGGAGGAAGACTCGCTAGACAACTTCATGTAAAAAATGGCCATCAACCATCTCGACGAGGTATAACTGGGTATATAGATAAAGCAGTTGAAGATCATACGAACCTCCAAAGCGTGAGAAAAGCTGCTGAGCTCGCAGGAAAAACACCAAAACAAGTTGCAGCTGCATATCAAAACCACCTCACCGGAGAATTACACTTCTTTGCAGTTTACAATAGGACCGACGGAGGACGTGAATCTCATATTCCTTTATTAGATATCCTTGGGAGACCCACTCCTGCTTCGATTCCTCATGATCGTAGCTTTGAAGCACTCTCTTATGAAGAACTTCCTGTAGAACTTCAAACCTATATGCAGCTACGCGAGAAACGAAAAAAAGAGGAGTTAGCAAGACATCCCCATTTACTAGATGGTTTACAAGTTCAAAGACCTCCATTAATAAAAATTGGAGACAACTTAAGATCTGCTGAAGTATGGATCCCAGACTTTGCCTTCCCTGGAGCTACATTTAGAATGACAGTCCGTCGGACCAGAGAGAGAGGTCAAGATGGACAAAAGGCAACTACTTTCTCACCCAACGATATTGAACATTTAGGTGACCAACTTGAGTATCCTATCTATCACGCTACAGTTAATAGAGGTAACCCAGAAAAACCTTTTTCAAACACAGATACTCTTCTTATTGCTGTTTCAGATTTGAGTAGAGGAACTGGAGTAGCAACTGATCTAGCTAAGAGAGACTTTATGCCAGCATGGCTTTCAAATGAGGAGAATCAAGTTTTAGTAGCTGAAAATCACGCAGGAGTTTTAACACAAGTTGCACCTGTACGATTTAAAATCGTAAATAATGAGGTAAGAGGCTGGGAAGTTGGTCCAATTATAAAAGCTGCTTAAGTATTTTTCTCCTTTTTCTTTATAATGAAACTATTCTATGGTTCAACGAAATTTCTTGATTGACTTTCTCCGTGGATTTGCCATGCTGGCCATGATCCTCATCCACACCTCGTATTATTTTATTGGAGATAGAACCGCTTCATTCCTTTGGAATTACGCTCAATTTGCCGTTCCTATCTTTGTTTTCTGTTCTGCATTTCTCTTCGTTCAGAAAGAAGATTTTACAAATACTTCCTGGAAAGATCTTATCCAATTCTATAAGAAATATATTCCTAAACGTCTTTTACGCCTTCTTATTCCCTACTACACTTTCATTCCTTTCTTTTTCCTAGTTCTTTTTTTTGTAGAACCAGGAAAACTAACTATCTCTTATATTCTTCAAAGCCTCTTACTTGTTGGAGGAATTGATATTAACTGGTTAGTACTTCTCTTTGTGCAACTGACACTTCTTTTTCCTTTGTATCAATTCTTGCACCAAAATTACAAAGAGAAGTCTTTTCTTCTTCCTATCTTTCTTCTCTTTTTTATTCTCTTCACCTTTTACCAGGATATAGCAGTATCCTATAAATGGGTCATGTGGATTGGCTGGTCTTTTTTCTTTTTTGTTGCGAAAGCTATTTTGAAATTTAGAGATGACAATAAAATGCAATTAAAATACTTCACTCTCCTTCTTATTCCTTGGAGTATTCTTCACTGGGGATTATCTCCCACGCTTCTTATCACTCACAAGTATCCACCAGATACCTACTTTCTTTTCTACGGCATCCTTTGGATTATTGGACTTACTCTCCTATACAAGTACGTATCTCTTCCCTCTAGTATTGAAAAAGGAATAACATACCTAAGCGTCAATTCCTACCAACTCTATTTTATCCATTACTGTGTTCTTATTTTTCTTGCCTCATACAAACACTACTTTAGCTGGTACACCTTTTTCCTCACTGTTACTGGGATAAGTATTTTAATTCAATTGGGGATTCACAAAGGACAAATACTACTACGAGGAAAGAAAGACTAACGTGGTGGACTCTTTATGAACAAATATGACTAATTTTCAAAAGTAACTTCATTATTTTTATTGTTGCCTCCGTTTATAGCGAAGATAAGTAAATATCGCAAGAATAATACCCACCACTATTCTCATCTGCGATCATATATAACATATTGTTTTCCAAAGAGTCAGTAACACTTATGAATTAATTGGTCAGTTAGCAAAAGTAAATGTGGAGAGAATTTGAGGAATAAGTAACTCCTCAGAAGTAGATTTTTTTGAATAGGCACGAAGCTCAATAATGTTTTTGGATTTTGGGAACGTGATTTGTTCCCAAGCAATTTCACCTGCTTCTGTTTCAGAAACACAAACATCATGGGACTGATTATCAATCATAATTTTTTGAATTTCTGAAAGACAAGCTCCACCATATTCTTCGAAGATGGAGATATAAACTGAACTTACGCTGTTTGACAATCTGATACTGTTTTCAGCTGCTTTGGGATCATTAAGTGGGTTTTCTACAACCACCCAATCGCTTGGATATCTGATACTGAAGTCATAGTTCGTATTGGTATACGTTTTCCAGTTTACTGTTAAACCTGTTTTGGTCTCTGATGTCAAAGATGATGCTGATCGCAACGACATAAATTGTTTTTTCAATTGTATATTTTGATAGGCAAGATAGGCAGTGAAAGCAACTAAAAGAAAAACAATACCAATAAGCACAATCACTAAAAAGGGATTCTGTTTTTTCTGCTGATACTGATTATGGTTTTTTTTGTGCATTGAATTTTGAATTGTTTAGTTTTCCAGCGATCGCGGGAGTGGCAAGCACCATTCCCAACGATCCAAATCTGTGGGTGCACATGGAGTCGGACCATGCACCTCTTTCTTATCAGGAAAGCGTTCTACCGCTGAACTATGCACCCAAGTTTCCCTATTATACTAAAAACTTGCCTTTTCGTCTAGGAAATAAGCTCCCATAGCTCAGAGGGTACTAAATCGGAGGTTAATTCGTTTTTTTCTTCCCAGACTAAACATTGTAAAAGGTACTCTTGCATGGTTCGAAGTTGTTTTAACTCTTGGAGAAGCTTTAGTGCCTTCTGAGGATACTTTCCAACCAAGGGATAATAGAGTTTCTCCAGTTGTTGAAGTCTATTAGAAACAGCCTTATGCATAGCAATAATTTTGCCTTGGCGGGACCTTTGTTGATAGGTTTTAAAATTTTTGAGATGTGTCCACTCCCCTGCAGCTATTTCTGCGTCTAAATCAAGCTGTTTCTCACTATGCCCATCTTCTCCATACTCTTTTTCTTTCGATTGTGTGTGTTCTTTCTGTTCTTTTTCCATAATACTATGCCATTTTAGACCGAGCTGGAGATTTTGCCCACTTTTCTATTTTATCGGTTAATCCCCACGTAATAACCGACCAAGCTGCAAGTAATAAATGAGGAGCTATTACTCCATAAACCATACCAATCACATCAATACCTTTTGCTAAAGGTCCGCCTGTTTCAATTATTGGTCTTACAACTCGTTTTAGTTGTTCTTTCATAGATATAGTTTAGAAAGATAAAAACAGTGAGGCGCGAACGGGGATCGAACCCGTGCATGGAGGTTTTGCAGACCCCTGCGTTACCGCTTCGCCACCGCGCCTTGAGGATATGTACGCATTGTAGCAAATTAGCTATAAAAAACGAAATTACTTTCTAACGGTTGGTGTTTCTCTGCGTAAGGGAACTACTGGGATAGTTCCTTTTGCTTCCAACGTTGCATAATACTCATGAATTGATGGAGGAAACTTTTCTTGAGTGATTGTAGGAGTATTGGTTCGAGTAGGGTCTTTTTGAGGATTTCCATTGTAATCCTCAATTGAAATTCCTTTCATAGCCACTAAAACTCCCCAAGTAAGTAATAAAAAATACCCACCAAGTACAACTGTTGATTCAATGGGTCTTTCTCTAATAACTCTTTTGAACATCTTAAATTCGTTTTCCATAATCCTGACATTATAGGACACGCAAACGGTAAAAGCAAATTAAGGATTAGCTGTACAATCTATGTTAAGAGATGCAAAAGCACATTGTAAGACATAATCCTTTTTTCTTCCTAGACTATCCAATTGAGCTCGGGATATGTTAGGTCTATACTGAAAAACTTCTTGGAGTTTTTCAGTTGTTACCTTACTGTTTTCACTATAAAGAAATCCTAAAATAGTGATAAGAAGAAGTATCTGAACACTCAACATAACATTTTCCTTCAGTGTACGAACACTTTTAACTACCTCCTCCTCTGGAAGATCTCTGAGTAAAACAGACACTTTTTTTATTTGCTGATCTTCTTGCCAATTACGATAGTCAACTCCGTTTCGAGCTATTTTATCAGCTGTTTCTCCATACTCTGAAGAAAACCCATCTAAATTTGATCTAAATCGTGGCAATTCCATATGTATATAGTACAAAAAAACCACCAATACGGTGGTTTAGTGTTTTAACAATCCAAAAGTGGTAGGAAAGCGAGAATAGTTTTTGTTTTTCTCTCAGTATAACGAGAAATACCAGGTACTATTCACTCGACCTGTTGCCATTACATGTTCCTCAATTACCTAATCTTTGCAGATTATTAATCAAAGTTAGATGCCTTCCCCTTTCAGTCTTACAGCTAGTGTAATTTAGAAAGGAGGTGATCCATCCCCAGCTTCGGCTAGGGATACCTTGTTACGACTTAAGCCTCATCGCCGAATTTGGCCTAGAACCCCTAAGGGCGCTTCAGCCACCCCCGACTTTGCTGCCTTGACGGGCGGTGATTGGAATCAGAAACCTGTTCCTCCCCACTGGACGTGCGGATTTCCCGCATCCAGCGAGTCTCTTGCCAATCTTTTATATGTTGAATACCTTCTTCACTAAGATGAGATTTACGAAGCATAAGCTTTGCAACCTCAGAGAATTTATTAAAACTCTCCTTTTTCTTAGCTTGTAAAGGATAGGTAGTAAAAAAAGGAATAATTTTCTCAGTGATATCTTTTAAGTTAGAAACCTTATACTTATAGTGAGGTCTCCATTTTTGATATCGCTTATAGTTAAGATAATAAATATTACCGCAACCAAGAGTCTCTTTTACTCGTTCTAAAATCTCTTTATCGTCTTCTCGAAGTTCAATTTCAAAAAGAAGTCTTACTTCAATTAATCGATGAGATTTATGATTGTTAAAAGAAACGCAGAAACATCCTTCTCCATCTACCAAACCAACAAGATAATATGGATTTAGTTTAGAGTTCATCCCTTCTCTAAATAAGTATACACCTATTTAAATACTATGGAATCAGCTGACTTCCTATACTCAATTATGTGTTCTGTCAGTATAGGATCTCCCTGGGTCATTTAAAAAACAATTTCAAACATCCTAAAAAGCTTTTCTTGTTTTCTTCCTCTTAGTACACCTAAGAGTCGAAACACTTTTTTATATCTAGGCTGCTCTTCGTTACATCGAACCCTTCAGACCTTCTTTTACAAGAGAGGTCCTGTTCTTCAACTACTAGGATGGATTTTCACCATCTTGTCTTTTAAACTGCCAGGCGCATTTAATTTGTACAAGACCCGAGAACGTATTCACCGCGGCCTTCTGATCCGCGATTACTACCGATTCCGACTTCATGAGGTCGAGTTGCAGACCTCAATCTGAACTGAGGCGAAATTTAAGTGATTAGCATGCAGTTACCTGCTAGCAACACGTTGTTATTCGCCATTGTAGGGTGTGTGTATCCCAAGGTATAAGGGCCGTGCTGACTTGACGTCTTCCCCTCCTTCCTCCCCAAATAATTGGGGCTGTCCCGAATGAATATTTAACATTCAGCGGGGGTTGCGCTCGTTTCCCCACTTAAGGGAACACCTCACGGCACGAGCTGACGACAGCCATGCAACACCTGTCTTACCATCCTTTCGGATCTACCAGTGTTTCCATAGGTATAAAACGGTAAGATGTCAAACCTTGGTAAGGTTTTTCGCTTTGTCTCGAATTGAACCACACGCTCCACCGGTTGTGCGGGTCCCCGTCAATTCCTTTGAGTTTTAGCCTTGCGGCCGTACTCCCCAGGCGGTCCGCTTAACGCGTTAGCTTACACCACCACTCACTAAAAATACAAAGTACTCCCTTGTATCCTTGGTGAGTGATAGCTAGCGGACATCGTTTACAGCTAGGACTACACAGGTATCTAATCTGTTTCGCTCCCCTAGCTTTCGTGCCTCAGCGTCAGGAATAACCCAGGTGCCTGCCTTCGCCATCGGTGTTCCAGTTAATATCAACGCATTTCACTGCTACATTAACTGTTCCAGCACCCCTGTCAATCCTCAATTCTCCCAGTATCACAACCAAATCCGAGGGTAAGCCCCGGTCTTTAAGCCATGACTTGAAAGAACGCCTACGCACACTTTACGCCCAATAAATCCGGATAACGCTTGCCTCCTACGTATTACCGAGACTTCTGGCACGTAGTTAGTAGAGGCTTATTCTCCAAGCCGTGAAGGGCTTGGCAAAAGGAGTTTACAACCCGAAGGCCGTCTTCCTCCACGCGGCGTCGCTCGGTCAGACTTTCGTCCATTGCCGAATATTCCCAGTTGCTGCCACCCGTAGGTGTACTGCCCGTGTCTCAGTGCAGTTGTGGCTGATCAACCTCTCAGTCCAGCTACCCGTCATCGCCTTGGTAAGCCATTACCTCACCAACAAGCTGATAGGACGCAGGCTCCTCCCTCGGCGGACCGTTAAGTCCTTTACTCTTGCGAGACCATATCGTATTACCCCTCCTTTCGGAGGGCTATGCGATTCCCAGGGGTAGATTCCTACGCGTTACTCACCCGTCTGCCACTAAATTATCTTGCGACTTTTTCGTTCGACTTGCATGCCTAAGGCACGCCGCCAGCGTTCATCCTGAACCAGGATCAAATTCTCAAAAAAATATGACAGAGTTTTTATTCTCTATCAATGAATAAGGACAAAAAATATCAGTGCGTAACTGATAAGGGAAGTCCAAATTCTTAAATTCCCTACCACTTTTCGATTGTTAAAGAGCTTATAAACCTAAAGACAAAAAAACTCGCCAGATGCGAGTTCATTCAATCGTCTCTGGAGCTACTTTTACATAGTAAGGGTATTATAGAAGATCAAGCCATAGAGTGTCAAGCCTACAGAAAGCACTCTTATACTATTCTTTTAAGAAGTAATTTTAATTTTTGAAAGTCTTCAACAAATACTGATTTAAATTTTTGAAACCTGATAGCTGCTGCTGGATGATACATAAGAAAGTAGGTTTTCCCATCCTTCTCAATTGTCTCTCCATGTTTTTTTGCAACGGGTATATCCATTTCCAATACTCCCATGGCAGCTGTTTTTCCCAAAAGCACAATGATTGATGGATCAATTACTTCTAATTGCTTCATTAAATGAATTCTTCCATGGGCAATATCTTCTTTGGTAGGAGTTCCTCTATCTGGAAGATACTTTACAGGGCTTGTGATATAGACATCTTCTTCCAAAAGCCCAATGGAGATAATTTGGGAGCGAAGTAGTTTTCCTGACCTACCAATGAATGGACGACCACTAAGTGCTTCTTGCTTCCCTGGAGCTTCGCCGATAAAGATAACCTTCGCATCTGGATTCCCTTCACCGACTACAGGTAATCCGCTTTTAGCAACGGGACATATGAGACATTCGTTAATTTCTTTCGTAATAGTATCCAGAAGTTTTTGCTTAGAATTAGCAGTCATTAGAAATTATTGTAACAAAATTTAACGTTTCGGAAGATGTCTAACTACTTCATAAAGAGCAATTCCTAAAGATACCATAACATTCAGACTAATATTAACTCCAAACATAGGGAGCTCAACTACTCCATCTGATGCCTGAAGTACTTCTTTAGAGACCCCATCTGTCTCATGACCAACAACAATTGCAATAGGAAAAGCATAAGGAAATGTGTCATACGGAACACTGGAATCAGTTAGCTCTACTGAGACAATTTGAATACCAGGAACTGTTTCTCGTAAATGATTTACTGCTTCTATTCCCGTATTAAAATACTCCCAAGAAACCCATTCTGTTGTATTAATGGAGGACTTTTTTATCCGATGATTTGGAGGAGTTTCTGCTCCTTCACAAAGAAGTACTTTTTCTGCTGCAATCGCATCGGCTAGGCGAAAGATGGCTCCAATATTGTACGTATCCAACACGTTATCCACCACAATATAAATTGGGTTTCTCTTCATTTGTTTTTTTTGTTCATCAGTTGATGAGGAGAGACGAAGGGATTTTGCATCAAGCTTCATTGAGAGTATTATAGGATAATAAGTAACTGGAGTAAAGAGGTTACTCTTTGGCAAAGCTTGAGACAAAGCTTTGCAGTGAATCTTGTACTTTTTTCATTTCTCGATATTTAACTTCTGCTTCTTTTGCCATTTCCATCATCTTCTCAGCAATCTCTTTTTCATCTTCTCCTAAGTTATCAATTACTTTTTGAGCTTTCTCCTTGTCTTCTAAGCTTTCTTTTGACAGTTTCTGTAAATCTAGTTTTTTCCCATCAATGGTTTTGATCAACACTTCTTGCCTTTTGGTTAAATAATTCTCAGCTGCAGAGCTTGCTTGCTTTTGAAGCTCTGCAATATCTTGCTTGATCATCTCTGAAGCCTCACTCGTTTTTGAAAATGCTTCCTCAAGTCTTTCCTCAAGTCTCCATTTTAATTCTTGCTCCAACTCATCCTCTGGTAAATTCTCCTCAACTGTTAATTTTGCTTCATCAATGCCAACTCGTGCTCGTTTGATATCTGCATTTACATCCCCTGATGTGTTCTCCTCAAGTTCTGCAAGTGAGCTATCACGTCTTTTGATCTGTTCGTTAAGAGTTCGTGCAAGCTCAACTACTTTTGTTCCATGAAGTTGTGCTTTTTCCAATTCCGTAGCTGCTGCTTGGGTATGTTCTTTTATCCCAAGTAGTGTTTCTCCAATACCTTTGGTATCTTGTTTTGAGATCATAAAACGAAGTTCAGCAAACCTCTCTCCAGCAATAGAGCTATGCAGTTTTGCTTTTTTCTCAGGAGAAAACGCCAGAGTTAAGCGAATTTTTTGCTTGAGCGTATCCAGAAAATACAAAGGATTATCTGGGAGAAGAAATCCTGGCCCTTCAACGGTCGGAGACATTGCAGCCTCACTTACATTTTTGGCTCCGAGTATATTATCGTGGGGATATAGTCGATATTCTGCAAAAGATGATGAGGGAGAAACAACAACAGCAAGAATCAGGAACAAGGAAAAAAGCAGTTTTTTCATTCTTATTTAGGTATGACAGATATGTAGTCTTTTTGTCAAATGCTCTCACTAAAACACTTTCCATACTAACAGGTATTATATTTCAGCACCTTTTTGAATATATATTTTCATCAGGCTTTGATATGGTACATCTAGAGAAGAAGCTTGCTGTTTGACCTTTTCAATTAATTTCTCTGGTAAGCGCATAGTGATACTGCGTGTTCTAGTTTTTTGATTCTCTACTAAGAACTCGTCAATATCAATCTGATTGAAGTCTTGAGGTTCAAAATAGTCTGAGAGATCCAGGGTTGACCAGAAATTAAACTCATCGTCATCATTTTTAAATGTTGGGATTTTTAATTTTTTCTTCATATATTTTCACCTCCTTTTTATTTGCATCTCGAAAAGAAATAGGTCTGATCCTTTTGTTTCTTATCACAAAAACTATATAGAGAACTCTATTTTTTCTCGTTCTACCAAGTAAAATGTATCTTTCCTCCAAAATTGAATGGAGCAGGTCAGATAGAGTAATTGCACTATTACTGGTAAATACTTCCTCTACTTCATACGGTCTTACTTGGTGTTTCATCCAGTTTTTAACTGTATTAAACTTATCCCACACATATTTTGCTTTCTTTTGCTTCATTTTTGTACATATCTGGTACATACAAAATGTATCAGGATTTATTAGAAATGTCAATAATATTTATTATTCTAGCTATGCTTTCTGATATATTATCACTCTTTTTTTATGCTAAGATATTTCTATGACAGCAACTGGACATGCCATTATTGGAACTGTTATTGCAGCTCGTATCCCAGATCCTTTTATTGCCATTCCTCTGGCTCTTTTATCTCACTTAGCAGCTGATGCAACTCCTCACTGGGATACCGGAACAAACTGGAAGAAGAAACAGTGGAAAACTACCTTTATTCAGTCATTTATAGACGTGTGCTTAAGTATTGTTATTCCTTTCTTTCTCACTATCTGGCTTTTTCCCCAAACAAACTTTATGTATCTTTATATCATGATTTTTCTCGCTCAGTTTTTTGACTGGGCAACAGCCCCCTACTTTTTTTTCAATATGAAGTTTCCTCCCTTTTCCTGGGCATATAATATTCAAGTTCCAGTGGATAATAGATTAGATAAACCGTGGGGAATAATAATTCAAGCAAGTATTCTTCTTACTCTTCTCATTGTTGCAAAACTTACTTACTAGCTCGTTTTCGTTTTAGAGTCCAAGAAGTTCTTGAATAAGAAATCTTTTTTCTCTTATTCCTTGGCCTACTCGTGAAAACTCAGGTAAAGCATCTTCGTTCGTATCTCTTAAATATTGTTTTGCTTTTGGATTAATCAAATCTCCTCTTCTCTCAGCCATTTTGACTACCCATCCATTATACCCACTAAGTCGAGTCCGCTGAGCCCAAGCATCGGGAGCAACAATAGAGACAGAACCTCTGGTAAGAGCATATTGATATGGCTGACTCTCTCCCTCTCTTAATTCAGTAAAGATAATCCTTCCTCCATTAGTAAGAGTTATCTCACTTCCATCTGGTTCACGATGAGCGTCATCAGGAGTGCTTCCCAATCCTCCTTCAGCATACGCTACATTTAAAGGACTATGAGAATTCCATTGTCCAAAACCCCATTTTGCATAGTACCCTCCATTTGCACCTCTTCCTTTTGCTATTTCTTCTCTAGTTGCTACCCATTGATCAACAGGAGCAGCTTGAAAAGAAGGAACTGTAGGGAGCAAATCTTCTAGGTCAGTAAGATTAGGTTGTTGAAGTCGAATAATCCATCCTTCTCCTTCTCCATTTAATGTGAGGGCATCAGCTCGAGGAAGATAAAATGCTCCATGTCCTTCAATAGAAAACTCTTCATCGGTAAATCGACGAGATGCCCCCCCTTCACCTGAGAAACAAATAACAATTTTATCATTTCCATTTGAAGCAATTTGTTTTTCACCATGTAAAGAAAAACGCGAGATAGCTAACGTTCCGCTTTCTCTTTCAATTAGTACAGTCTGACCTTCTTCAGAAGATATAAGAGGATCGGGAAGTCTATATAGAACTCCCGGTGGAATTTCTGCAAAATGGGAAGTTACTAAACGCTCAGGCATATAATGCCGCGATTATAGCACATGGAGATCTACTTACTTGGTCTTTTTCGCTTCACTACTTTTGAAACAAGATTTCTTTTCTTAACTGCTTTGATACTACTTTTTCTCACTGTTTTTTTAACAAGTACTTTTTCTCCAGATTCGTCTCCGTCTTCTGTTTTTCCTTTTTTATATCCTGGGATGTCTTCTAACTTCCATGCAGCAAAATCACAGTTTGGATAGTTGGCACACCCATAAAAGATTCGTCCTTTTCGAGTTTTCCTTTGAATCACTTGTCCTTTATCTTTTGGGCAAGTGAGATCTACTTCTTTAACAAGTGGCTTTGTGAATTTACATTCTGGAAAGGTACTACAAGAAAGGAATTTTCCAAACCGACCATAACGAATGACTAAATTATTACTACATTGTGGGCATTTCTCATCAACCTGTTCTACTTCAATTTTTACTCGTGCTGCTCCATCTACATCTTTTAGCTGTTTTGAGAATGGAGTATAAAACTCCTTCATCATCTTGACCCAGTTTTTCTCACCCTGTGCTACTTGATCCAAGTCATCCTCCATTTGTGCAGTAAAAGGAATGTCATCCACTTGTGCAAAATTGGTTACTAAAAAGTCGTTTACTGCAATTCCCACACTTGTTGGTTGAAATCGTTTTTCAACTCGTTCAACGTATGCCCGATCAACAATCGTTCCAATAATTGAGGCATACGTTGAGGGACGACCAATGCCTTTTTCCTCAAGGGCTCCGATAAGTGAAGCGTCATTGTATCTTGGAGGAGGAGTTGTCTCATGTGGTTCTTCTTTAATTTCCTCAAGTGCAAGTTTTTCTCCTGCTTGGACACTGGGAAGTCTATTATCAGTAAGAGCAAGAGGAGTGAGACGTAAGAATCCATCAAAAAGAAGCACTGACCCATTAGCCTTAAGGGTATACTCACTTTTTGATTTACCAGTTGCCGTAATCGTGATACTGGTTGATTCCAAAAGCGCATCACTCATTTGAGAAGCAACAGCCCTTTTCCAAACTAACTCATACAACTTTACATAGTCTGCACCAAGAGCTTGAGCCACTTGTTGCTTCATTCCTTCAATAGACTGAAACTTAGTTGGACGGATTGCTTCGTGAGCTTCTTGAGCAGATTTTTGTTTGGCAGCGAAAAATCGTGGTTTTTCTGGATAGTACCTATCCCCATATTCTTTTTGGATATAGGTTTTCATCTGGGCTACGGCGGAATGAGAAAGAATCACAGAGTCGGTTCTATGATACGTAATAAAACCTTCTTCATAGAGTTTTTGGGCTAAACTCATCGTTCGTTTTCCTGGATAGCCAAATCGGCGAGAGGCTTCTTGCTGAAGAGTTGAGGTAGTGAACGGAGGAAGTGGAGATCTTTTCGTTTCTTTCTGAGAAACATCTGAGACAATAAAGTCTTTCTCTTTAAGATCCATGGCAATTTCTTTGGCCCGTGCTTCACTATCTATTTTTGTTTTCGTACTGGTATAGTTCCCATCATAAAGGGGATAGGTTGTACTTACTTCAATTTTGTCTCCGTTAATCTGAGTAAGTTCTGCCAGAATGGATTGTTTTTGAGATTGAGGCAGAAGGAGAACTGAAATAGTAAAGAAAGGCTCTTTAGCAAATTTTTCAATTTCCCGCTCCCTCTCTACTAATAACCGAAGCGCTACACTTTGGACTCGTCCAGCTGATAATCCCCGTCTTACTTTTCTCCATAGAAGAGGAGAAAGTTGATATCCTACCAATCTATCCAGGACTCTTCTAGCCGTTTGTGCATCAACAAGGTGAGTATCAACATGCCTTGGTTCTTCTAAGGCATGGAGAATAGCTTCCTCTGTAATTTCGTGAAAAACAATTCGCTTAAACTTATCCACAGCATCTTTTTTGCCTTTAATCAGTTCCTGGATATTGGCAGCAATTGCCTCTCCTTCACGATCTGGATCGGTTGCAAGAAAGACAGTTGTAGCATCTTTAGCAGACTTAGAAAGACTTGAGATCATCGATTTCTTATCTGCCATAATCTCATACTGAGGAGTAAAATCATGCTCAATATCCAC
This sequence comes from uncultured Gammaproteobacteria bacterium, assembly GCA_964571255.1. Classification (GTDB taxonomy): domain Bacteria; phylum Patescibacteriota; class Microgenomatia; order Levybacterales; family UBA12049; genus CAZNAA01. The sequence continues at coordinate 53,591 of CAZNAA010000001.1, read as the reverse complement.
ACTTAACTTACTTTTTGGCAAATCCATGACATGCCCCATAGAGGATGTAATCTCATAGTCTTTGCCTAAAAAGCGAGAAATAGTCTTGGCTTTAGTAGGTGATTCAACAATTACTAGGTACTTCATAAACGCAATCTTCAAATTATAGGCTATTTACCCGCTGTGTTGTCAAGGGTGAGTATTTTCTCCTTTATACTATATACGTTTGATATATGCATTGTATAGAACAGATAACAAACGTATCTGAATTCTTTCTGAAAGTTGTTGACAGACTCATTTATACTCAGCTTCGTTGTCATCAAGACATCAACAAGAAAAAAACACCCTGTACACAAAACTCATTGAGATTAGCCGATTTAAACGACGACGGGAAAGTAAATCAACTAAACTATAACCTTTTATACCGAGAGCTCTTGAGTAAGAAACAATAACTCTATTTATTTCCAAACCAGGCTTCAAGAATTTTTTTAGCAACTGGTGCAGCAACAGTTGAACCTTCTCCACTGGCTTCAGATAAAACTGTTATCACCACTTCTGGATTTGCCACTGGAGCAAAAAGAGTAATCCAAGCATGAGGAAGAGTCTCATCTCCTCCATGTTGTCCTGTTCCAGTTTTACAAGCTACTTGAATATGCTTCATCTCAGCACTATTTGATGCTTTTTTCGAAGGGAAAATATCTACATTATCTATTTTTAGATTAGAATTCTTTACTGAAAAGTCAAACAAAGGATAGGCTGTTCCTCCCTCTTCACACGCTGCAATCATTCCTTGTTTGATTAACGAATAGGTTTTATCAGTCATCAAATCTTTAGACAAAACTTTCTGCTGTCTCTCATCTGATAGCAAATGAGGACGATATAACATTCCTTTATTGGCAACAGCTTGAGTCCAGGCATTTACTTGAAGAGGAGTTGTTAATAAGTATCCTTGACCAATTCCATAATGATACGTATCCCCTGTATACCATTGTTCCTTCATTACTCTTTGCTTCCACTCTCTGGTCGGAAGAGTTCCACTTACCTCACCTGGCAAATCAATCCCTAGTTTTACTCCTACTCCAAATTTTTGAGCAACTTCTGAAATCCCATCAATGTGCAAGAGCTCAGCTAACTTATAGAAAAAAATATCATTTGAACGAGCGATAGCACGTATTACATCGACTTTCCCTTCTTCTTTTCTTCCGTATTGGAGAAAATACCAATTTCCAAAAGAAAACTCTCCAATTCGGACAATTCCTGTATCTTCAATTCCGTAATTTTCATCAATTACTTTACTCTCTAGTCCTGCTGCTGCTGCGATTAGCTTAAAAGTGGAAGCTGGAGGATACACTCCAGAGATAGCTCTATTTAAAAGAGGTTGAGTGTTGCCATCAAGTAATATTTGAGAAACCTCTTGATACGGACTATCTCCTGCCACTTTATAGGAATTGCCCATGGTAAAAAGATTTGAATCAAATGATGGTTTTGAAACAAGGGAAAGAATCTCTCCTTTTGGAGTGGAAACAATAACTGCTCCCTTCTCAACATCTTTAAGTGCGTCATACACCACAAGTTGCAAATCTCGATCAAGTGTCGTTTGTACTTCTTTTCCAGAGAGTGGATCAGACATTCCCAAAGTTTTTATTTTTTTCCCAAGTGCGTCTACTTCAATCAGTTCTTTCCCATCTTGTCCTTTAAGTTGTGTTTCATACATTTCCTCAAGACCGGATTTGCCAATCACATCATTGACTAAGTAGTCTTTATACTGCATCTCTTTCAAACTCTCAGCATCGATTTGGCCTACATACCCTAATACGTGAGAAAAGGCTTCTTTATACGGATAATTTCGAAGCGTATCAATTTCAATCCCCTTCTCTCCCTTAGCAATTCGAGCTAGAGCTTCTTCTCTTTGAATCAATTCGACCTTATCCTCACTTACCTTTCTAAATCCCGGCACGTTATAGACAAGAGGTCTGTCATATCTATCAAGTATCACTCCTCGAGGAGCATGGATAATAAGAGTCCTCGTCCTATTTCCATCAGATAAGTGTCTGTAATAGGATGCAGAAGCAACTTGAAGGACAAGAAGTCTGAGAGATAAAACCCCAACTACTAACAGGAGCAGAATGAAAAGAAATGGAGTCCGCATCTTTAAATCTTCCTCTGATCCATGTTTATATCGTTTGATTTTTCCCGTTTTGATATGGTCTCCAAATGCTATGCCCTGTGTCACTTCCTTTTTTCCTCCTTTCTTTTTTGTATTTGCTGTACCAGATAAAAACTCACCACAGAAAACCCAATACAAACAATACTTTTTAGAAACATATGACTCAAGTGAAAAAGAAATAAGTAACAGAGGGAGAAGAAAAAACTACTAAGGAGGACAAAGGGAAGAGTTACTACTTCATATTTTCTCTGATATAAAAAGCACAGAAATGTTACTCCGAGGAAAAAAACACTTGTTACTCCAATTGGTCGAAGAAGCATAATATCTAAATATACCCCCAAAGCAACGGCTACAGGATACATCATCTCTCCTTTATTGTGAACAACAAGAGCAATAAAAAGTGGGAGAGACAAGGGAAGAGGAAAAACAGTTGCCTCCAAAGCACCTAAAATGAGAAATACTAAAACAAGAATACTATTTGTCATGGCAAGAAAACAAAGGCATACGTTACTCGAGAAAGCGTAATTAACGGATCAACTTTAGCAGTTTGAAAGACGTCACTCACCTTTTTATCTACTGAGATAATTTTCCCAATAAGGAGATCAGGGGGAATGTTTTTCTCTTCGTTTCCTTTTGTTTTAATGACATCTCCTTTATGAAGAGTATCGGATAACACAACATGATCCAGTACCATATGTCCATCTCCACTTCCTTTAGTAATACCCAATGCACCACTTCCCGTAGTTTGAGTTGAGTAGTTACTTCCCTCTTTTGTGGTAGCTGAGAGTACAGATAGATGAGGTGTTGTGGAGCTGATCACTCCGAGTAGCACATCTTTTATGATCACTACTGCGCCTTTCTTGATACCATCTGTTTCTCCTTTATCTAAAATATAGGTATCAACATCTCTCCTTCCCACAATTCGAACAGGAAGAAGAGTTCGAGATCTTTCTTGTGAGAATTGAAATTGGTCACGAAGCGCCTGAATCTCCTTCTCTACCTCTTTTTGCTTAGCTAGTTGAGACAAAAGCCTGGCATTTTCTTCCTTCAACCCATCAATCTCCGTTTGAGAAACCACCGCTCCATACATGCCGCTCCGAAGAGGAAGAGTCATTTCTTCTAAAACGTTTCTCACAGGAGTAAAAAAAGGCAAACGGAAAAGAAGAAGGAGAAGAAAACAACCAATGAGAAAAACAATAAATGAACCAAGATACAGGGTTTGTTTTTTCATCGTACTTCATTGTAGTACGTGCATGAGCTTGATGCAACAGAAAACTAACTCAGTCCTCCAACTACTTTTACTTGCTCCAAAAGAGCTGGATCTTCAAGCACTTTTCCAGTTCCTCGTACCACACTGGTTAAAGGATCATCAGATACAACAACGGGCATTTTCACTCTATCCACAATTAACTGATCAAGCCCTGAAAGAAGAGCTCCTCCTCCTGTTAGGAGAATTCCCTTTTCTAAAATATCTGATAAAAGTTCCGGAGGTGATTCTTCCAAAACATCTGCAATGGCTTCGATAATGTGGGACAAAGAAGAAGATAAAGACTCTCGAATTTCTGCCTCTCCTACTCGAATACTGCGAGGAAGTCCTGTTTCTAAGTTTCTCCCCCGAACAATGGTTACTTTTTCTTTTCCTTCCTTTTCTCCTTCTTCTTTCTCCTCTTCTTTCACTTTGATAAACTTTTGCCGAACTCGTTTTTCATAAGCACTTCCAATTTGAATTTTAATATTCTCAGCCGTTTTTTCACCAATCACGAGTCCGTGTCTGACTCGCATATAGTGAATAATTGCCTGGTCAAAATCATCCCCTGCAACTTTTAGTGATCTACTCACCACAATTCCTCCAAGTGAAATAATGGCAATTTCTGTTGTTCCTCCTCCAATATCAACAACCATCACTCCATTTGACTGAAAAACAGATATTCCCTCTCCAATAGCACTAGCCATTGGTTCCTCAATTAAGTACGCTTCTCTTGCTCCTGCTGAAAGAGCTGCTTCCCATACTGCTCGTCTTTCAACCTCTGTAACACTTGAGGGAATTCCCACCACAACTTTTGGTTTAGCAAAAATTCGAAGTATCGGAGAACGTCTTTCATGTACTTGACGGATATAGTACGCAAGCATGGCCTCAGTTGCGTCAAAATCAGCAATAACTCCCCCTTTAAGTGGCCTGATTGTTACAATTGATTCTGGAGTCTTGCCCAGCATTCTTTTGGCCTCGTCTCCAATAGCAATAATGTGTTTGGTTTTTTTATGCCGAGCAACTACAGATGGTTCACGAGAAACAATTCCTTTTCCTTTAACAAACACTAACGTGTTGGCAGTTCCGAGATCAATACCAATATCATAGGAGAAAAGTGAGAGAAATGAATTAAACATATAGGCTGAATACTTCTTCATTCTATCAGCTTGAAGCCTCAATTCCAATATGATACGATCAAAAAAGGTCACTTATTATTCATGAACGTGCTTACTTTTTTAGAAAAAACCATTCGATATAGCTTTTATATCCTCATTATTGCCACCCCACTTTTTTTTACTAACAGTACCTCAGAACTTTTTGAACTAAATAAAATGTGGATTGTCTGGGGACTTACCCTCATTATTACTCTTGCCTGGGGTAGTGGGATGATTTTGCAAAAACAATTTAAAGTAACCCGAACTGTTTTTGACCTTCCTATTCTTCTGTTTCTTCTTTCCCAAGTCATCTCAACTCTTATCTCCATTGACCCAAGAACCTCTTTATGGGGATATTACTCCCGATTTAATGGAGGATTATTCTCAATTTTTGCTTATATTGTGTTGTATTATGCCTTTGTTACTCACTTTACCCGAGAGCAAGTCATTCGCTTTCTCCAGATTGGACTTATTGCATGTGCTTTGGTTCTTATATGGGGTATTCCGTCACACTTCGGAAAGGATCCAACCTGTTATATTTTCAGGGGGACATTTGATGTCTCCTGTTGGACTGAATCATTTAAACCAACCATTAGAATCTTTTCAACACTTGGACAACCTGCGTGGATGGCAGCCTATGTAAATATTTTTATTTTTCTCTCCCTCTCATTCACTCTTTTCTCCCTTGATCGAAAGAAAATGAATCAGTGGGTCTATGGATACGCAGCAATTGCTATTTTCTCCTATATTGCCCTTCTTTTTACCAGTACTAGAGCTGGATTTTTGGCATTTGTTGCAGGAAATATTGTTTTTTGGGGAGTACTCTTTTTGAAAAAGGTACTCAAAGACCCAATTATCTGGAAAACGTGTATTGGATTTCACATAGCAATAATTCTTTTCACTTTTCTTATAGGAACTCCTATTGGACAGATTAATTTTCTGACTCTTCCAGGACTTCAAGCCAAATTCACAGCAACTCCCACTCCTCAAATAGCTACCCCTCAAGCATCTCAATCAGCTCAACTAACTACTTCGGAACCTGTTGGAGGAACTGATTCATCAGTGATTCGGTTATATGTCTGGAAAGGAGCAATTGATATTTGGAAGGCCAATCCCCTTTTTGGAACTGGAGTTGAAACCTTTGCTTTTGCCTATTACAAACACAAACCTATTGATCACAATAAAACGAGTGAATGGGATTTTCTCTACAACAAAGCACACAACGAATATCTTAACTATTTAGCAACGACAGGAATTGTTGGATTAGGAACCTATCTTGCACTCATTACAACAGTATTAATAGTAGCCGCAAAAAAACTCTTTATGAAAAAAGAAACCCATACCAATGTATTATTAGTAACTGGACTTCTCAGTGCATATATCACTATTTTAATTACTAACTTTTTTGGGTTTTCTGTTGTTATTATTAACCTTCTTTTCTTCTTAATCCCAGCCATGCTTCTTCTCCTTTCTTCAGAATATCCTCTTCCTAGCTTTTCTTATCCTGCACACGTTACAAAACCAAATAGCACCAGATGGGTGAGCATAACGGTGTTAGGAATTCTAGTGATCTGGCTCCTTATTTCTCTTCTGAGATTCTGGTCAGCAGACAAAAAATATGCCTATGCTCATAATCTTGCTCAAACAGGACAGGTAGAATATATGCAACAAAGTTATCCTCTTCTTCAAGAAGCATATACTCTTTGGCCAAGTGAACCAACCATTGTTGATGAACTAGCTCAACAAAGTGCAACTATTGCTACAGCACTTTACTCTCAAAATAATGCAACCGATGCAGCCCAATTTAAGGATCAAGCCATCTCTCTTTCTGAACAAGTAACGAATGAACATCCTGCCAACGTGGTGTTTTGGAAGAATAGAGTAAGAATTCTCTATACGCTTTCCCAAATAGACCAACAATACTTGCCTCAAGCTATTACTGCTATTCAAACTGCTTATACCCTTGCTCCAACAGATACAAAAATCATGTACAATTTAGGAGTTCTCTATGGACAAACCGAAAGAGTGGACGAAGGAATTGCACTCCTTGAGGAAGCTAAAACATACCGCCCAACCTACAGGGATGTATATTATGCACTGGGACTCTTTTATAGACAAAAAGCAACAAACAATACAGAAAAAGTTATCTATCCTGAATTTCAAAAAAAAGCGGTAGAAAACATTTCCTTTATTCTCACTAATCTTTCAGCGGATGATATTCAAGCACAACAACTCTTAACACTGTGGGGCGAATCTATGCCTAATCAGGAACAGTAATGTGATATACTCTTTCAATTGATTTATGATGCAAATTGTTCAAGCACCACAAGATGTCCTCTCAGCTAAGGCAAAAAGGGTTGAAAAATTTGATACCAAACTTCAAGAGCTTATTGATGACATGGTAAAAACGCTTGAGAAAGCAAAGGATCCAGAAGGTATTGGACTTGCAGCGCCACAAGTTGGAAGATCTCTACAACTGTTTATCATTAAAGAAAGTCCTAAATCAAAAGTACACGCCTTTATTAACCCCGTACTCATGACTATTGGAGAATTACCAAAAATAAATAAAGAGGTATCAGACGAGTCAACAGATGATGTAAAACTGGAAGGTTGTCTTTCTCTTAAAGACATTTGGGGAATTGTGACACGATACGAAAAAGTACACCTTACCTATCAAGACGAGAAGGGAAAATCTCATGACAAAACCTTCTCAGGATTTTTTGCTACCATTATTCAGCATGAATATGATCATATTCAAGGAATCCTTTTCCCAAAACGAGTGTTGGAGCAGGAAGGAAAACTGTATAAATCCAGAAAAGACAAAAAAGGTGAAATGATTTTTGATGAGATAAAATTATAACAATGAATATTATTTTCTTTGGAACTCCTGAATTTGTTTCTCCAGTGATTTCCACTCTTGTTGAGAATTTTTCACTCGTAGCACTCGTTACTACTCCTGATGTTGAATCTGGCAGAAAAAAAACACTTACTCCCCCTCCTGTCAAAATACTTGGAGACCAAATGGGAATTCCTGTTTTGCAACCTAAGAAACTAGATGAGCAAACCATTGAAACATTAAAAGCATTTAAGCCTGATCTCTTTATCGTTGCAGCCTACGGGAAAATTATTCCCCAATCTGTTTTGGATATTCCCCGCTTTGGATCAATAAATATTCATCCCTCTCTTCTTCCAAAATTTAGAGGCCCATCCCCTATTCAAGCAGTTCTTCTTGCAGGAGAGAAAGAGACAGGAGTAACACTTATTGAGATGGATGAAAAAATGGATCATGGGCCAATCCTTGAACAAGTTACTGTCCAACTATTCCCTACAGACACATTAGATTCCCTTCACTCGTCTCTTTTCCAAAAAGCAGCTGGTATGTTACCTGAAGTCATCAGAGGATATGCTAGTGGGAAAAGGAAAGGAACTGAGCAATTACATGAAAGGGCAACGTATTGCAAACTAGTGACCAAAGAAGATGCTTTTATTAATCCACTCCATCTTCCTGAGAAAGAACATATAGACCGAATGATTCGAGCATATTATCCTTGGCCTGTTGCTTGGACAACATTACTGTTTCCTGATGGAAAAGAGTACCGGGTAAAGTTTCTTCCTGAAAAAAAGATTCAAGTTGAGGGAAAAAGTGTCGTATCGATTAAAGAATTCTTAAATGGGTATCCAAAATTACGTGAAGAGATAGAAAAGTATGTAGAGATTTAAGCAGTTACTTGAGCAACTGTTTCTGTCGCAATTTGCAGCTCTTTTGCTACTTGCTGCATTTTCTTGTAAGAACGAAGACACTTGGTACAAAGTTTAACTTTTTTCATGGTTGAACCAACCACAACCCTGGAAGGGTGCAAGTTTGGTTTGAAGACACGATTAGTACGTCTCTTTGAATGAGAGACATTGTGTCCATACATAACTCCTTTTAAACAAAAATCACATCGCATTGCCATAGACAAAACCTCAGTTTGTAAAGTATACTAAAAACTATCCATAAATACAAATAGTTTATGCAAGATCTAGCACTTTTTTCCATTTTAGGTATCGGTATCTCCCTTTTCGTTCTTCTTTTCTCAGCTATTTTGCATGAAGTAGCTCATGGATTTGTGGCAGAGAAGTTAGGTGATCCCACTGCAAGACTCTTGGGAAGACTTACCCTAAATCCTATTCCTCATATTGATCCAATTATGAGTATTATTCTTCCTTTGCTTCTCATCGTCACTGGTTCTCCCATTATTTTTGGTGGAGCAAAACCAGTTCCAGTTGATGAGATGAATCTTCGGGACGGAAAAAAAGACATGGCACTCGTTGCCCTCAGTGGACCTCTAACTAACGTAGCACTGTCTATTATCGCTGCAGGACTCTATCATTTACTCTCGTTAACAGGAGTCGGAGTGGGACTATTTGGAGTCATTACTCTTTTCTTTTTAGAAACGGTTGTGAAGTTGAATATTCTCCTTGCGATTTTTAATCTTTTGCCTATTCCTCCACTGGACGGATCAAAAGTGTTCTCTCTTATCCTCCCTGAGCCTTATTCTCGAATCTATCTATCCATTGGAGCTTTTGGATCAATTATTCTTATTTTCTTTCTTCTTTCTCCCTCTTTTAGTGGAACATTTATGACTCTTAATCGCTACGCTTTAGGCTTTTTAGGATTTTAACGTCATTTTCCCGAGAGACTACTATATCACTTGACTCCCTACCTTCCCAGTCGTATACTTTAGCTGCTCTTTGATAACCGAGGACGCTGATTTATTTTTCTCTACGTCTATTTTTCTGAGGTAATCAAGCAAAGCTTGATCACGAGGTGCATTTTCTTTTACCGAGGTAAAAGATCGAGCCTTCCTGTTTACACAACCTTAGGGAAAAGTTCAGCGGAATCGATATCAAGGAGTATTATTTATCAAACCATACAATTCTGTATGGTTTTTTTATGGGTATTTGAGTATAATATCTCATACAGTGCCGACTTAGCTCAGCGGTAGAGCAGTTGTTTTGTAAACATCAGGTCGTCGGTTCAATCCCGACAGTCGGCTCCCTTACATATCGTTTAACCTTGCTGGATTGGCGGAGTAGTCAATCGCACTTGACTGTAGATCAAGCGTCCGAAAGGACTACGGAGGTGCAAATCCTTCATCCAGCACAACCCTTTTGACAACAAATGGAACTATACCTATCATAGAAATAGGTATGCCTATAATTCCATCTAACTCTCCTTCAAAGACAGAACTTGAACAATTATATCTATCTGGGTTATCCATGAGAAGTTTATCTCAAAAACTTAATTGCTCCGAGCATAAAATTACCTACTGGATGCAAAAATACCAAATTGCCCGACGTTCGAGGTCAGATGCAGCGTATATACAAGCAAATCCAACCGGAGACCCATTCAAAATCAAAACTACCCTTTCTTTAGAGGAAAGCAAATTATTTGGTATTGGACTTGGTATTTATTGGGGAGAAGGTGAAAAGGTATCTAAACACTATGTTAGAGTAGCTAATACAGACTCTAAGTTAATAAAAACATTCAGAAAGTTCCTTCGGGATATTTGTCAGCTTGAAGAAAGAAAGATTAGTTATAGCATTATATGTTTCAACGATAGTAATATTAATAAGGTAAAAACCTATTGGTCAAATCAGCTATCGGTTTTCCCTGAGAAATTTGGTAAAATAGTCCAGATTCCAACTCAAGGAAAAGGAACATATAAAAGAAAATCAGAATTTGGTGTGTGCACAATTACAGCAAGTAATATGAAACTAAAGAGTTGGATTATGAAAGAAATAGAAAATATTTCTGTTGCCTAGGTAGTTCAGTGGCAGAACGCTTCCATGGTAAGGAAGAAGTCGCGAGTCCGATTCTCGCTCTAGGCTCATCCTTTTTTTTGAACTAAATAGACCCCCAGAGGAATAAAAAGAATAATTACTCCGTGAGTGATCATATGAGACCAATCAGTTGGAGTAAGAATGGGAAGTGTAATAAAACTTACTATGTGAGGCAAGATACTTGCCAAAAGAATAATCTTCCCAGCAGTAAATAATTCTTTTTCCCGAAGAAAATATATCCCTATTCCTTTTATCAGTACACCAAAAAATAATCCGGTACTTCCTAAAATAAGACTTGCCGTGAGTCTATTAAACCAATACTGCTCTACTTCATAGCTAAAATGTTCTCTAATGGCAGGCAAATTCGTTAGAAGTTGCCCTACTCCTCCAATAGCAGCTAGGAGAAAGGCAAGATATAAAAGAGTTAGTCCAATCCTTCATTTATTCATCTCTTTTATCTTTACTCACCCTCCTTTTTCTGTCAAATAAAAAGAGAGTTGATAGAACCCATAGATTTAGGTATAATACCCCTATGGCAAAAAAGGGCGATCACCGTATTACTATTGGGTTAACCTGTTCTGTGTGTAAACATAGAAATTATGTTACTCAAAAAAACAAAATGGAAACTCCTGAAAAACTTCTTTTGAAAAAGTACTGCAATAAGTGCAGAAAGATTACCGAACACAAAGAGACAGAAAAGTTAAAATAATGAGTATTATTAAGTCAGTAGTTACTCTGTCCCTCCTCTTTTCCCTATCTTTTATTGTTTCTTCCCATGTATTTGCAGTAGAACATGCAGGACTCACTATTATTGAAAAACCTGTGTATAAAATTAGACCTATTAAGAACACTCCCACCCCTACACCAATTCCTGTATGTCTTGCAGAAATTACTTATGCAAAAAATCCAAAAAATGGAAAATGCCAATCATTCTCTTCTTCCTGTGAAGTTCCCAAAAAATGGATCCAAGTAGACGAATGTCCTGTACGACTTCCAAGGCCTTCTAAAGACTTCCTCCACTAATAACTCTTTCTTTAGACTTCAAACTTAAACTATTTTTTATTATAGACTTTATGCAGAAATAATCGTACGCTAATAGTAGATTATATAATGTCTTACAGTGAAAATAAGAAAACCCAAGCTATATCACTTCGAGAAAAGGGTTATTCACTTGAGGAAATAGCAAAGATACTACTCATTGCAAAAAGTACTGCTTCAGTATGGCTTTCAGGAATAAAGCTTAACAGTAAAGCACTCCAACGATTACAAGATAGAGAAAGATCAGGACAAGAAAACTGTTCAGCTTAAGTTAACTAAGAAAAATCAAGAAAAAGAGATTAGTAAAACGTTAGCAACTAAGCTAATTAAAGAGATTACTCTTTCTAGGAATTTAACTAAATTATCTTGTGCACTTATATGGTGGTGCGAGGGAAATAAAATAACTACATATATTCGTTTTACAAATTCTGATTCAACCTTAGTTCACAACTTTCTTTTTCTTTTAAGAAAAAGTTTTAAAATTGATGAATCTAAATTTCGAGCGCTAGTCCATATACATGACTACCATAATGACAAAATACAAAAAGAATTTTGGTCCAAAGTCACAAATATCCCCTTGTCTCAGTTTCATAACAGTTATCATAAGTCACATACCATGAAACGAACTAAAAAGAACTATCAAGGATGTGTGGCAATTTGTTATTATGATCATAAAATTGCAAAAGAACTGGAAGCTATATATAATGCTTTTACGTCCCGTACAGGGGTATCCGTTAATGGCTAAACGATCCGCCTCCAAAGCGGAGCCTGGGGGTTCGAATCCCTCTACCCCTGCATATCTTCAATGAACAATCATCGTTCTGAAATATTAATTTTATGGAGCATAGTCCAAATCAATCAGTAAATCCTGCCGAAACTCCTAACCAAACCGTCCAACATCCTGTTCATAATCCAAGAGGTAATTCTCTAAATATTTTAGGAGTAATTGTACTACTCCTCGTTGTGGGTGGAGGAGCTTATTATATGGATACACAAAAAAATAATTCTACCCGAATAAATCAATATGCTCAACAATCCAATCCTACTCCCATCATAACTTCTGAACCATCACCATCCACTAATTCTGATTGGAAAACATATACTAATAAGATGTATAAATTTAGATTAAATTATCCTTCTGCTTTAAAAGTATCTTCAAATGGTGATTTTGCTGCAGATTTAATTGACCAGAATATAGAACAGAAAGATATTACTTCATCAAACATAAAAGTCAGAATTTCTGTTAATCAAAGCAATAAAAACTTTGAAAAAATATATTCCACTTCTAACAATTCTGTAATACCCGAAGAGCAACATTCATTAGATGCGATATTTACAAAGGTGAGAAATAGAGTGATTGGCGATTTTAAGGCTGTGGATTTTACATATGATGTCTCTGGTAACCAAACTGAAAAAAGTTATACAAAAGGAACAATTATAGATAAAAATGGTACCCTTATAGAAATAAGCTCCTGGGAAAGCGAAATAACTGATATTGAAAAAATAGTTAATACTCTCCAATTCATCGATTAACGCTACTTTCAAGTTGTAAAAATTGTTATATTTCAACTACGAAATAATTCTCGACTTTATGCCATGAACAATAAAAACTCTTTTAACCACATAATCAAAATTACTGTATCAAATGACTTATTAAACGTACGTATAAAACCTTTACTTTTCTTCCTTTGTTTTATACGCTAGAGTCAATGTTAAATGATTTACGACTCCGTTTTCTACAAACAACTCTTCAAAACGATGAGAATAGAGCGAAAAAGATCTTTTTCGCTCAAGGAATTATTATTCTTTTCCTTCTAGGAAACGTTGTTTACTTAAATATCCTTCTTCACCAGAAACAGAATTCTATTGAAACTACTACACAAAAACAATCTCCTTCACCTTTTATTAGTCCAACGGCAGTACCATCACCTTTAGTTTCACTTACTCCTACTCCAACTCCTTCTAAAATACAAACCTCTTCTTCTCAAAGTCCTTTGGTAAAAGATTACTTTATTCCCCTTGGATCTGGGAGTAGTCAAAATCCTGAATGGACAGACATTCCAGGTGTTCAAGCAGCAATTGATTTTGGAAAATATCAAACAATCAAAGAAATTCGTTTCGAAGCATCTATTTATGTTCCTACAGGAAACCAAATTGTCTCTGCAAGGCTATATAATAATACAGATCAACATCCTGTTTGGAGTTCTGAAGTGACAATGAAGGAGAACTCTACTTCTTATCTTTCTTCCTCCTCATTAGTTTATGATAAAGGAGAAAAAGTGTATCAAGTACAAATGAAAACTCAACTCAGAGATATTGCAAATTTAGTTCAATCAAGAATTCATATTATCTTGAAATAAACAATTTTTAAATATACTACGAATAGTTAAGGTAGAAACTAATCAAAAAACTATTTTATTGGTGAGTGAGTGTTTTTGTTAAATGGATTTTATTGAGCCGTAATCTTCTCTCACAGGCCTTTCTCACCTTTCTACTGGAAATTGTAACAAGACGAGTTTTGATAGATCCTGCAGTTGGAACAATCGGTTCTCCAAACTGTTGAATTGCAGGAAAATCGATAAGGCCGAGTTGAACCGTTACTCCTCTGAGAAGACGAAGGAGTATCCTGGGATCTTCAAATGCATCTGGATTTGCTGCTTGGAAGATTTGAAGGAGTGCTAATACCGTATGAGATATGTCTTCATTATATTTCATATAGAGCCAGTCTTCACTCTTTTCTGTTACTGATTTACCATATGTCGGACAGGTTTTCATTTCAAATACAAGCACTTCTAATTCTCTGGCTAAGATAGCATCCAGTACTTTCTTAAGAAGGTTTTGATTCACTTGAAGTAATTCTGGATTTAACAAATACCTTCTTGTTCCATTATTATCTTGATACATTAACTGACGAAGTTGTTGAATAAGACTTTGGGCAACTTTACTCTTCGGAAGAAACCCTAATAAGTCAGGAATGGCTTGTATTCCATATACTATGGTCTCAGCAGAAGAGAATGGACTACTGTCTTCTTCTCGTATGGCTTGATAAGTCAAAGGAACACGTGGACTCTCTCCTAAATCAAGGGGATTTCTAATAAGAGATTCAACCGATCCTTCCTCAGCCACTAAAGCCTCTCTTGTTTCTTCCCTAGCTTTAGATGAAGCCATTGCTTTTTGTTCAGAAAAAAGTTCTATTCCTCCTCTTCCTTCTCGAACTCTCTCCACCATTTCAGTTGCAGCTAAGAACATAAGACGAGTAACTGTTGCCACTCCTCCTCCATAACTATCTCTCCATCGAGAGGTATGGAGTGCATCTAGTCTCTCTCGTGCAGCAAGTTTTCTTCCGTCTGCAATACTACCAACTGCTCCATGAAGTTCAGCTCCTATATGTTCCACTCCAATCCTGCTAACTTTTTCATGAGAAGGAGGTTTATGTATTTGGGGTGAAATTCGATCAAAATTTTTGGGGACAAGAGGAGAGGCATAGAGAACTTTTCTATCTCTGCCTATAAGTTGTAGTTTATTCGGATTATAGCTAAATCCTTCCATTCACATTATTATAGGACATTTTATGACTATTGTCAAATACTATGAGACTCTTATATGACTTTTTCCATGAATGCTATAATAGCCACCATGTCACAAATTGAACTAGCACTTTCCCACATAAGTACAAAAGACGAGTTAGAACGTCTTATAGATACATTCCCTGGCCCAATATCTGATTTCTCTGAACAACTTGAAGAATTAGGCTTAAAAATGCTCTATTCTGGTGAAGAAATGCTAGACAGTAACGATCCTCAGGTACGTGAAGCAGGTCGAAGACTCATTGCCAACGCAAGTGACATTTCTCTTCAAGACGAAGAAATCCCAAGAGGAACAGAATATTACCAACTCTTTGGGATCACAGATGATGACAAAAAATACTTTGCAGATTGTCTTCAATATGGAAAAACCGAAGCCCAAGCGGCAAGAAGAGATTTAGTCTCCTATTATCGCAATGATTGTTGGGATCCTTTTTCTTCTACTCATCCACGTTTAATCAAAAAAGCAAGAAATGTACTTATGAAAGGAGTACGATATTACGCTGGTGAAATAGGCCCAGTACTTTTCCCAGATACCAATAGAGCTACATGGAGAACTGCTCCTTTTTACCCATCAAACCCACGTAGCGTATTTAATTCTCAGGAAGAATCAATAGGAATTTCTACTATTGAAACCTTAAGGCAACACGGACGAGAAGTTGATGTGCATATTCCTAGTCTTGCTATTCATATAGGGCATGAAGGAGCACATTGGAGACAGCATGTTAAGACTACATCTACAAGAACTCTCCACCCTCTTTTCCAAAGACAAGATCCAACTATTAGAGCTACTCAAGAATCCATTGCGAGTTTTTTTGAAAGCCAGGCAGTAGAGACTCTCACATCAGAAAAGAATCAGCAAGAAGCGGTAGCATGGTGGATTAACGTGCAATATGCAATATGGTTCTCACGCCTCAGTCTTCTTACTTTTACTGCTGATACTGATGCACTCTTGGATCCCCAAAAAAGAGCTACCGTTTTGGAATATCTTGCACAGTTTGCTTTAGTCAGAGGTGCTGAGAATGAAGAATATAATGTTTTTAGTTCAAATGTAATAGATGGGACTCCTCATCCTCATCTATTAGAAGAGCTTCCATATACATCCACTGTCGTTCAACGAGAAATAGACAAGTTACAACAAAGAGGTATTTTCTATAATGAGAATCAAAGAGCTATAAATAATGTCCTTTTAACAGGTTACTATACCCCTCCAGGACTTGCTGCAAGAATGCAGAAAATCTAAACACAAATAAATAAGCTAATAAGATAGCTTCTATTGACTTTAGGCGTGAAGTAGTATACTATGACATAGTTTTCTGCCACAAATTACACTTCACTATCCTTCCCTCTTGAAGTTGTATATTCCATTATGAAAGATCGAATCATTTCTCTATTTCACTCTGCAAAAGAAAGCTCTATTCGTGGATACATCGTAGTAAGACAAGACGTCCGAAAGCGTCCTCTGCTTAACTTTTTTATTGCACTTTTTCTCCTCTTTCTTCTCATGGTTGCAAATAAAATACTCACTACTCCTGCAAAAGTTGAGGAAGAAAAAGCAATGAGAAAAGACGTCAGAACTTTTAGTATTGGTGATTCTCCAACCGTTACTCTTCAAGGAACAGTGGATAAATCAGGCGTAATTACTATCTCAGCTCAAACTGCAGGAGTAGTCCAAAAGGTTGAAGTAACAGAGGGAGACACAGTCAAAAAAGGACAAGTCCTCACTCGCTTATCTTCAAACTATCAAGGAGATAACGCTCCAGCAGTTCAATCTGCAATTGCGTATAAGCAATACAAAAATACACTCGAAACTTTTGATTTGCAAAAAGACCTTATCGCAAAACAACGAGATATAGCAACAGCATCCGCTCAAAATACACAGGAGCTGAGAAAAATCACTGAACAATCTAAAGGAGATACCCAATCTCTTATTGATTTAAATAACAGTATTCTCACCTCATTAAATACTAATTTAGAGACTCTCAAATCCAGTGGCCTTCCAGATACATCTGAGGAGATTATTAGATTAAAAAGTACTATTGCCCAACTGCTTGGAGGACAAAGTCAACTGCTCCAAGGACAACGTCAGCTAAACTATCAAACAAATACTACTAATCCCCCTACTCTTTTGAGTAGTTTACAAAAAGAAATTACTCTTAAACAATTAGATCTTCAGGAAAAAGGACTTTCTCTTTCAAAAGATATTTCCCGTTTACAATCAAGTCTTGCCTACATTGGTGCTTCTCTTATGACTCCTGCAAGTCCAGTTGGAGGAGTAGTACAAAAAGTATATGTGACCGAAGGACAAACAGTAACTCCAGGGATGCCTGTTGCAACAGTCGTTGCAAAAAATGGAGAAACAACAGTATCTGTTTCTCTTCCTCAAGAAGTTGCAAAAACTATTTCCAAAGCAAAACCAAGTATTTTGTCTCTTAAAGGAAAAACGCATGAAATTTTCCCACGATTTGTGAGTGATGAAGCAATTGAAGGAGTATTATATACCGCTTTCTATACCCTTCCTTCTTCTTTACAAAAAGAAGCTACTGATTCAGAATCAGTAACAATTAGTATTCCTTTAGAGTCTGTCTCAGTCACTACCATGTATGTTCCACTTGATGCTGTATATCAAACAGCTGATACAGCGTATATCTATATAGCTAAAAATAGTAAAGCTTTTTCTCAAAAAGTACGTTTAGGAAAAGTATATGGAGGATTTGTTGAAGTACTTGAGGGAATTAAAAAAGGAGATACGATTATTCTTTCCCGTACTATCTTTAACGGAGATGACATTTCTACAAAATAATTATGAGCGAACAATCCTTTCTTTCCAAACTTCGGTTTGACCCTAAGCTTGAGAACTCAGCTATTGCCTCTTATTTGTTTAATCCAAGATTAGCAATTCTTGCAGTGCTTCTTACAATTATCATAGGGACATACAGTTTCCTCAATCTTCCTCGTGTTCTCAATCCTGAAATTAATATTCCAATTGTGATCGTAAATACAATACTTCCAGGAGCAGGTCCAAAAGACATTGAGTCACTTATTACAATTCCCCTTGAAGACTCTGTCGATAATCTAGCTCGAATTTCAAAAATATCCTCAACTTCTCGTGACTCTGTATCAACTATCACTCTTGAGTTTGAATCTGGAGTTGATGCTGAAAAAGCTCGATCAGATGTCCAAGCAGCAGTTGATGCTGTAGGAGATTTACCTGAGGACGCGATAGATCCAAATGTGATTAAACTAGACTTTACAAATGCTCCTGTATGGACCTTTGCGTTGAGTGGAGATACCGATACAGGCAGTTTAATGCGATATACGAAAATTCTTCAAGAAAGAATTCAAACGCTCCCTTCAGTTGATCGAGTAGAGATATCAGGATTTCAGGAAGAGGAAATACAAATCATTTTAAACCAAACAGCTCTGTCTTCTTACAAAGTAAATATTTTTCAACTTTCCCAAGGGATTCAAAATACGCTTAAATCATTTCCCGCAGGAAATGTAAAGAGTTCTCAGAGTAACTTTTCTCTCTCACTAGACCCATCAGTTACTTCTCTTGAGAAACTGCGTCTTCTCCCAGTTTCCTTAAACAATACTATTGTTCCTCTTGGAGACTTAGCCGAAATTAGCATTCGAACCAAACCTGGTCAAACCCCATCACTTTTGACCCATGACAAAAAAACAACGCCTGCAGTTGTCTTTAATATCTTTAAAACAAGTACTGCAAATATTGATGAATCCGTTGAAGAAGTAAAAAAACTATTTGAAACAGAGAATCAATTAAAACAAGGTGAATTTAAAATCTTTAGCATCATTGACTCAGCTGAGGAGATTACAAATCAGTTTAAAGAACTGCAAAAAGACTTTCTGATTACCGTTGGACTTGTATTTATTGTACTATTTATCTTCTTAGGAATTAGACAAGCAATCATTGCCTCTTTAGCTATTCCTCTGACCTTTTTAATTAGTGTTAGTGTGATGTATTTTACGGGAATTGATCTGAGTTTCATCTCTCTTTTCTCACTTCTTTTGGCCTTAGGATTATTAGTTGACGATACTATCGTCGTAGCCTCAGCCATCACAGCCTATTACAGAACAAGTAAATTTACTCCTATTCAAGCAGGACTTTTAGTGTGGAGAGATTTTTTAATTGCCATTTTTACCACAACTGTTACAACTGTTTGGGCTTTTCTTCCTCTTCTTTTAGCAACAGGCATTATTGGAGAATTTATTAAACCTATCCCCATTGTTGTTTCATCAACCTTAATGGCATCGTTTATCGTTGCTATGTTTATTACTCTCCCTTTTGTCATTATGTTTCTTCAAAGAGAAGTTGCTCCACGAGTCAAAATCCTTGGAAAAATTTTGGGTATCAGTTTGATAGGGTTTATTTTATACAGTCTTTTGCCAAAAGGTAATCTCTTCCTTGCAGAACTTTTAGCTCTCTTGCTCGTAGTATTTATCACTTTTACTGTCAAAGACCTCCTAAAAGCCCATTTAGATAGATTTATTAAAGATAAACTTCCAAGAAAGAATACAAGAAATATCCAAGCATATCTTGATGAAGGGGTAATTCACTTTGGCATTATCAGTGATAGATATCACTCACTTATTGAATCTATTTTATCATCAGCTTCAAAGAGACGATTAACCGTTGCCATGGTACTGATCTTCTCTCTTTTCTCATTCATCCTCCTTCCTTTAGGATTTGTAAAAAATGAATTCTTCCCTAGATCTGATCAAAAGTATCTATATCTTTCTCTATCACTTCCTTCAGGAACTAATCAAGATCAAGCCATTAGTGAGTCAGAGAAAATTGTTTCAAAAATTGAACAGATGGACGAATTTGAATTTGTTACAACAGAAATCGGACAAGGAATTTCTCAAATGTCTGGAGGATCCCAAGAAGGACAAGGAGCAAATATTGTGTTGTTTTCTCTTCTCCTCAAAGATGGAGAAAGTTCTATTGAAATGAGTGAGATACTTAGATCTCAGTTTAAAACGTATACTGCAGGAACTCTTTCAGTTGTGGAGGTAAGTGGAGGCCCACCCGCTGGAAGTGACTTACAAATTACTCTCTTTGGTAATGATCTTCCTACCCTTTCAGTTTATGCAGATAAACTACAAGCTAACTTAGAAACAAAGTCTGGAGTTATCAATGTAAATAAATCCATTAAAGAAGGAACAAGTAAAGTAACCTTTGTACCAAATCTTGCTCTAATTGCAGAAAAAGCAATTACTCTTGATCAAATAGGATTTTGGCTTAGAACCTATGCTACTGGATTTTCTGTTGACTCCGTCACTTTTTCTGAGTTAGACGATGAGGAAAAAGATATCACGATTCGAGTTGGAAAAGATTCACAAAGTATTGAATCAATTGGAGCAATTCAAGTCCCAACCTCACAAGGAAATACTCCCCTTGCAGGACTTGGAACCTTTGTTCTTGAAAATAATCCTACTCTTATTACCAGAGAAGATGGGAAACGAAGTATTGCCATAACTGCAGGGGTTAGACCTGGATTCTCTATCAGTACCTTAAATTCTGAATTGGAAACTTTTGCTAATTCTCTAAAACTCCCTTCAGGCTACTCCTGGAAAACTGGAGGAGTAAATGAAGAGAATCAAAACTCAGTCAACTCTATTTTAGCTGCAATGCTACTATCGTTTTTGCTTATTATCATAACGATGGTTTTGCAATTTGGTTCCTTTAGACGAGCACTCATTGTGATGTTAGTTATCCCACTTTCCATCTCAGGGGTATTCATTGTCTTTGCTCTAACAGGAACTCCTCTTTCCTTCCCTGCACTCATTGGAGTTCTAGCTCTTTTTGGAATTGTTGTAAAAAACGCTATTTTAGTAGTGGACAAGATTATTCAAAATCAAAAAGCCGGGCTTTCCTTTATTCCCTCAATTGCCGATGCAGCTGCTAGTCGACTTGAAGCCATTGCCCTAACCTCTGTTGCAACTATCATGGGACTTATTCCAGTAACTGTCTCAGATCCTCTCTGGAGAGGCTTAGGAGGAGCTATCATTGCAGGACTTACGTTCTCTGGAACCATCATGCTTTTCTTTATTCCTGTTGTTTACTATTATTGGTTTGCTCCTAAAACCTCTTCATCCAAAAAGTAAGATTCCTTTTTCTTCGTCTATTCACTACACTAAGAAAAATGAGTGATACTATTGGGCAAGATATCTTTTTTCTTTTTATTCTTTACTATCTTATCTACCTTTCTGGAAAGTATTTCCTCTGTTTGCTTTTTAAGAAACGCTTTCTATTTCTTGAAGATATCTTTCTTAGCTGTGTTACTGGACTATTGTTTATTACTATTTTTTCCTACATTCTTTCTTTCTTTCATATTCCCTCCTTTTTTCTTTTTCCTCTTTCTATCTTCTTTACCTTTTCTTTATGGAAAGAAGAACTTCTTTTTCCTGTATGGAAAAATGATGTACTGCTCCCTCTCCTTTTTATTATTGGAGCAACTATTCTTTTTTCTCTTCCTATGCTTACCAGTGGATTATTTCATGGAGAACTCTATCTCAAAGGAGTAAACGCAGGAGACGGGATTTGGCATCTGCAACTGATTAACGAACTCTCTAATCACTTTCCTCCAGATATTCCGGGATTTGCAGAAGCACCATTAAGCGGGTATCATTTTTTTTATAATTTTTTACTTTCCCGTTTTAATTACTTTGAAAATCCCACTCGTTTACTCTTCCAGTATTTTCCTCTCCTTACTGCCTTTCTCTGGACAAGTGGAGTGTATACACTCCTTTTTAAAATGACAAAGAAAATTTCCGTAGGACTCTGGGGAATCTTTTTTACTTGTTTTGGAGGAAGTTTTCCTTTCTTTCTTCCTCTTTTGAGACAACCGTTTGCCTTTACCTCTTTTTTCGGAGTTGATCAACCCATCCAGGCACTATTCAATCCTCCCTTCGCTTTTTCCATAGTTCTGGTCACTTTTCTTTTCTATTGTTTTTATGCCTTTGAAAAGGAGAAGCATAAGGGCTGGCTTATACTCCTCACTCTTTGTGGAGGACTTCTTTTTATGTTTAAAGCGTATGCAGGAATGATAGTACTAAGTAGCATGGGATTATTCTTCTTCTATTACCTGTATAAAAGACAGTGGGAACTTCTTATAAGTATTGGAGGGATATTTCTCCTAACTCTTTTGACATATGGTGTCTTTGCCGATTCTTCCTCCCGTCTTTTATTTCATCCATTTTGGATGATTGAGAAAATGTTTCAAGAACATCAAACATGGTATGGATACACAGAGAAAATACACACGTATTCACAACAAGGAGTACTTAAAGGCCTTTTGATAACATATATCGTTGGAATATTTATTTTCCTTATAGGCAACGTAGGAACAAGAATTGTTGGAATAATTGCTCTCCTACGTAAAGCCATAACACAACGAAGTTATCCTACTGAATTCACCATTTTCCTTTTACTTACTAGCTCACTATCTTTTCTTCTTCCTTTTTTCTTTCTTCAATCTGGACAAGTCTATGAAATGATTCAGTTGCAATGGTACTTTTTATTCTTCTGCTCACTTCTTAGTGCACTTGGTATAGGAGTACTCTCAGAACAAATAAAATCACTTGTCGTAAAAGGAATTCTCTCTTTTCTTCTTATTCTCTTTACTCTTCCAACTGCAAGTATCACTCTTTATAACTACACACTAGTCCCTTATGCAGCGTATAATCCCCCTCTTGTTGAAGCAGGATTCTTTCTAGCCAAGCAGGGAGTATCTACTGATATTCTTTTGGAACTTCCTTCGTTTTCTACCCCTCCTACAAAGCAGGAGGTAAGTAACTGGTACTTTGGAGAAAGACCAATTGCTACGGCATTTGCTAATAAGAGAGGATATATTCAATTTGTAAATCATACGTACACGAGCGCAAAAAGAGAAGAGCGATTAAAAGAAATAGGAAATATAAGTACCTATATGCTTCTTACAGAAAGTGATATTCATTTTGAGGAAAAGAAAAAAGAGATCAAGAACTTTTTTGTAAAACACAGAATCAAATATCTTCTCACTAAAGGCAAGAATAGTAATATAGAAGAACTTGCTACCCCAATCTTTTCAAACTCTTCCTACACTCTTTATCAAGTAGTAAATTATGAATAAAAAACTCATGTAAGAAAATTATCATTCAATTGCATTCCGTGAAAAATCATGTTTTACTAAGAAGAACCTAGTAAATCTGTTGGGTTATTTGCCTGTGCAGTTACAAACGATTCTTCATCATCCGATTATCCGGCCATTTACCCACCGGATAAAAAAACACTCACTCCAAAAAAGTTGGACTCGCACTGCCCTTGTGTACCACATCTATGTCCAAAGCTTTAAGGACACAAATGGAGACGGAATTGGTGACTTGCAGGGCATTATTGACTCTCTGGACTATCTTCATAACAACACAGACAAATCCTTAGGAATTACGACTCTTTGTCTCTCCCCAATTTTCCCTTCTCCCATGAAAGATCAAGGATATGATCCTTCAGACTACTACAGTATTAATCCTCTTTTTGGTGAGTTAAAGACTTTTGATAGATTAGTAGCTGAGTGCCATTGGAGAGGTATAAAAGTTGTTATTGATTTTGTTGAAAACCACACTTCAGAAGAACACCCTTGGTTTTTGGAATCAAAAAGCTCTCAGTTTAACCCAAAATCAGATTGGTATATCTGGAAAGATCCTAAACCTGATGGATCTGCTCCAAATAACTGGCTTAGTGTTTTTGGAGGAAGTGCGTGGGAATACGCACCAGAGAGAGGACAGTATTATTTACATAGCTACTTCAAAGAACAAGCCGACCTAAACTGGAGAAATCCAGAAGTCGTGAGTGCAATGAGAGACATCATTAAATTTTGGATTTCTCGGGGTGTGGATGGATTCCGATGTGACGCTGCTAATCATTTGCTAAAGGACGAAGAGTTCCGTGATGAACCTCTTAACCCCAATTATGTTCAGGGAACTACTAAACCTTGGTATAAATACGATCATCCCTATATGAGAAATAGGCCAGAAACACCTCTTGTTTTGGGAAATCTGGCAGATTTTGCAGCAGAATTTGGCGATATCTTTTTCATTGCAGAAGCGAATTTGTCCCTCTCTCAAATGAAGGCATATTACCAAGCATCCAAAACGCATAGACTTATGCCATTTAACTTTAATCCCTTTAAGCTTCCGTGGAAGGCTGAGTCTTACAAAACCTTTGTTGAAGAGTATCACCAATCTCTTGGAAAATTTGACTTACCAAATTACGTTTTTGGAAATCATGATCGCTCCAGGTTTGCAACCAATAGTGAAGAGAAAGCTCGTGTCCTCTCTCTCTTTCTTCTCACTTCAAAAGGAATGCCCTTTATTTACCAAGGAGATGAGATTGGAATGACTAATACTACTCTAGCTGCTGAGTCTCAGAATGACCGATTTGAAAAAGGGAGTAATCTAAACCGAGATACTTCTCGAACACCAATGCAGTGGTCGAAGAGAAAAAATGCAGGGTTTACCAATGGAGTACCCTGGTTACCAGTCAATGAAAATTATAAAAAGGTAAATGTGGAAGAAGAGTTTCATGATCCTCAATCTATTTTGACTCTGTATCGAAAACTTGCCCACCTTCGTCAAACTTCACCTTCTCTTCTTAAGGGAGATTACCAAACTATCAAAACAGATTGTGATGATGTTTTTGCCTATACCAGAACCTATAAAAAAGAAACCTATCTTACCCTACTTAACTTTTCGGATAAAGACGTTGTCGTGACACCAAAAGCGAAAGTCTATGCAGGACGATTTATTCTCTCAACCTTCTTAGATAAAAAAGGGAAAGACGTTATTTTACACAGTATTGATTTAAGAGGAAACGAAGGTGTTATGCTATTACTATGATAACAAAAAGAATATTCATTTTAGGAGTTCTTTTCCTTTTCATTCTTAGCTTTATCCTTTTTTGTTTTTATATCTCCTATCGCATCATTAGGCCGTATAAAGAAAGTATCACGACCTCTCCAACTGAGATTAGTACCAATTATGAAGAGATAACAATTACTGGATTTGAAGGAACAACGATTAAAGGATGGTTATTTAAAGGAGAGAGTGATCGTCTTATCATCATGGTTGCAGGAGTTACTCAAACTCGGATAAATCCTCAGTATGATGCCATTAATATTGCCAGAGAGCTTTTGGTAAGAAAATATAACGTCCTTATGTATGATCCACGTGCTCATGGAGAATCAGAGGGAAAAATTCTAACTGAAGGAGCCAAAGAAGGAAAAGATTTACTTGAAGTAATTAAACTTGCAAAAGAAAAAGGCTATGCATCTTCCAACATAGGCATTTTAGCGAATTCACTAGGAACGGTTGCTACGCTTACTCAAATTGAGAATATGAAAGAGATTGGTGCAGTAGTAGTTGATAGTCCCCCAGCACGAATAAAACCAATTGCCACTCATGTATTAGGAGTTGAAAATGGAGTACCCCGAATTTTTCACCCGTTATCATTTTTCTTTGTGAAATATGTCTGGGGAGTGGATTTAGATGCCATTAACTCAGTAGATCACATTTCACTCGCACCAGAGAGAGTTCTTCTTATTCTCCACGGAGAAAAAGATCCAACCATTCCTGTATCAGATAGCCAGGAAATTCTCTCAAGAGCAAACAAGAAGAGTAAATTAATTATTTTTGAAGGAGCAAAACACATTGAGACATATAAAACTAATCCCACTCTTTACCGACAAGAAGTCTTTACTTTTTTTGATACTCAGTTACAATAAATAGGAAAAATGGAAGAAAGCACTACTATAGATCAAGCTCCAAAAGTTAAATTTGGAGCAAAAAATGAATTCACAACTCAACCCATTATAGATGATCTTGATAAAATTAAAGCTACTCAAATATCAGAAAAACTTGGTGTTATCTCATCAGAGCAAACTCATGGAGAAGTTACACTCAACAGAGGATCTCGTGCAGAAATTAAACAACTAGAGAAGCAAAGAGTTCAGTTAGCTAAATGGGTAAAGAAACAACTTAGAAAACCTTCTTCACAAACATTAGATCTTCCTGATATATTTGACCGACAAGAAGCAAACATTAATGCAGACGAAGAACGGACAAGAAATCAATATAAGGATATCCTTCAAGAACAAAGACCAGTAACAGTTTCCCTTGGAGAACTGGGTAACCAAACAACTCAATACGTTGAATTACATCCAAAAAGCCCAGAGCTACAACATCTCGCAAACTCTCGCCCTGATGTTATTCTTATTCCAGGATTTGTTAACGATATAGAATCACTAGATAAATTTGCTCGAGATCTTGCAAATAGTGGAAGAAACGTTCACTTGATTGGGATGCCTGGATCAAGTATGAGTACAGTCACTGAAACATATGTTCAAAAGTTTGAAGAGTCTACAGACTTTGGACCACTTGTGGATTATTATAAAGCTCTTGTTGATCACTTTACTCAAGATGGCAAACAAATCCAACTATGGGGACACTCAACAGGCGGCGCAATAGCTCTTAATATTGCAGCAGATCCAAGGTATTCACAAAAGCTTACTGATGTTATTGCTATGAATCCTGCTAGCTCTGCTGAGCTTACTCGTAGGCAAATGGAACAAGTTGGTCCTGCCAAAGATTTTATACAAGCACTAAAAAGACATGCTAAAAAGTTACCTTTTCTCACATTTGTTACTGGAAAAAAGGGAGGCAAAGAAGAAGGACAACAGGTATTTCATACTCGTATCATTAACTCTTTGATGGAAAAAGTAGGAAGTTCGCGTAATAGATATCAAGACGCTCGAGTACAAGAAGGAGGAAATATTATTATCTTTTCTGGTGGAAAAGATGAAATGACCAATAGCAGTCTCCTTTTTAATGATAACCCTCAACAAATTGATGCAATCAAGGCTGTAAATCCACAAATAAAAGTCATCTATGATAAACAAGGTATTCACAATGATGCCGTAATTAATGGAGAACACGTTATTGGATTAATTGAACCACAACTTCAGAAAGCAGCGTAAGTACCTACAGTGATTTTTTTCGTATTTTAATCCTGCTACAATAAGCGTATGCAGAAAAAGACTGTCCACTCTTCTGTTCTTCTTTCAGTATCTGAAATTTTTTTTGGCGTATTAGGGAGTTTTGTTTCCCTTTATCTTTTTTTTAAAATTGCAGATGAAATTTTAGAAACAGAACGATTTTTTCTCGATCATGAGATTCTTATGTGGTTTTACGAAATTCGAACCCCACTTTTAACTGAAATAATAAAAGGAATTACTTTTTTTGGAAATATTTATTTTCTAGGTTTTTTAAGTGTAAGTATTTTGTTTTTCTTTCTTATAAAGAAAAAGTATCATGAGATGATTTTCTTTTCTTCTCTTTTTTATAGTGGAGTTATTCTAAACCTTATCCTAAAGGACTTTTTTAATAGGCCAAGACCAGAACTAGACCCACTCGTTTTTGAACAAACTCAAAGTTTTCCTTCAGGACACGCTATGAATTCATTTGTCTTTTACTTTGCGATTGTTTATTTCTTCTATCATTTCAGAAGACAAAAAGGAGTTTCTCTTTTACTAGGAATGGGAGCAACTATTCTTGTTTTATCTATTGGGATAAGTCGTATTTATTTGGGAGTACACTATCCAACTGACGTACTTGGAGGATTTGCTGGAGGGTTCTTTTGGTTAATGACTGCACTTGTGGTTGATAAAGTACTTGCTCTTCGAACTATTCATAACACACTTCTGTAAGGTTTATAACCAATCTTTATACCAGAAAAGAATAACGGTTGTAACAATGAGAAAAAGAGTGAGAGAGACAATAAAGGTAAATGCAAAAGGTGAATCTTGATACGGAAGTTTTACATTCATCCCATAGAGTGTTCCAATAATAGTTGGAAGAGTGAGAATAACGGTAAGTGAGGTAAAGAGTTTAATCACACTATTTAAGTTATTCGTCATAATAGTTGAGTAAGCTTCTCTAATGTTGACAATACTTTGAAGTGACTCTTTGGTAATTTGAATCAACTGTCCTGTATTAAGAGATAAATCTTCAAGTAAATCCCGCTCATCCTCTGTCAGCTTTAGCATTCGTCCACTGTGAAGTGTTGAGAAGATACTGTGCATGCGAACAAGTGAGGAGTTGATATCATACAGTACGTTTTCAATCGTAATGAATTGGATTAAATCCTTGTTGGTAATTCTCTCAATCCCAACAGTAAGTGTTCGAAGTCTTTTACTTAATTTATTTAGAAAGTCATTATACGTTCCATCAATCCGATTGAATAGCCGAATAAGAAACTGTACTTTTTTAGCTGTACTAAATTCCATTTTGGAATTTAAAAAATCGGAAAGCTTAGGAAATGGTTCAGGAGAAATGGTAATGATAGCTTCTTTTTTTAATA
Source organism: uncultured Gammaproteobacteria bacterium (assembly GCA_964571255.1). Taxonomy (GTDB): domain Bacteria; phylum Patescibacteriota; class Microgenomatia; order Levybacterales; family UBA12049; genus CAZNAA01. The sequence continues at coordinate 25,180 of CAZNAA010000001.1, read as the reverse complement.
TAAGAAGCATAGGAACAGTATCGATTTGATCTCCCCTTCCTTGGACATATCGAGTATAGATATAGAGAACTCCATCTTCTACCTCTACTCGAGGAACTTCCTGCAAGTCTACCCCATCATGAAGCAAACTCTCATCCAACTCAAATTGTTCAGCAAGATCTTCTAGTTCTTTACTTGTTGGATCTTCAACATATACCCAAGAATTAGTAACAAAAGATTCTTTCTCAATAAGTTTTTTATCTTTTCCATTTTTATAAAAGTAAGTAATCATAGGCATTTAGTATAACACGTTGAAACTGAAGCTAAAAAGGCAAAGAAATTAAATTCTCTTTGCTGTAATGATTACTCTTATTGAAGAATCTGTAAGGTCACAGGTAATAAGAAGCAATGTGTCTTTTCCGCCTTGTAAAGCTTTCACATTTTCGTATGATACTTTCTTGATAGAAGTTACAGAATAGGTAGTTGTTTCTCCATTTTCATATACTTTAATCGTTTTCCCTTTCGTGAGTGTGTGGATATTGCCAAATACGTCTGTAGTATTATGTCCATACATTACCCTGGTTGTATCAGTGTTGATATCACTAACAAGTCCTTTACCAACAACAAAGGTGTTATTTTTTAGTGATCCAGCATAGAGTGGTTTTATCAAATCCAGATCAGAAATCAGAAGATAACTATGTTTTTTAAGCATAAAATTCCCTACTTCGTAAGTTTCCTCCCCTTTCCCTGTTCTTGGGAGAGCAACTGACTGAGTCAAGACAGCACTGGCAACTTGTCCAGTAACTACATTCACATTGCTAGAAGTAGTTGCAGCTTGAGTTTGGCCAGCTTGCCCAGGAGTAGGAGTTGCAGTTGGTTGAGGGTTACTTGGTGTTGGAGTAACTTCTGCTGTCGTTACCGGAAGAACTCTAATAAATCCTGCAGCTAAGATATAGCCATGGATATACCCCTGTCCTGGAGGAAGTGTACTAAAATCAACCTGATAGTATCCTGCAGTTGGAGGCGTAAAAGTATAAGAAACTGACGTTGAAGTACCAGGTTGAAGAGTAATATCTCCAACGGTATACACCGTTGGTACTTCTTGTACATCATTTTTACTTTGCTCATTTGTATTCAATTCATCCTGTGTTAGTCCTAATTGACCTGGATATCCAGACGTGACGTCTGTTCCTTTTGGAGACTCTAGTACCTTACTCACATATAAATAAACCGTTTTTGTCACTGCACTATTGGATGCTGGATTTTCAATTTGAATCCTTGGAGTAATAGGAGTATTAAGTGGATAAAAGTCAGGCGCCATATTCCATGAAGGAAGATCAATAGTAGATTCAAGTCCATCAATTGTAGCTGGCCATTCAATCTTTTTCCCAGCCTCAAAAAACGAAGAAACAGGAACACGAGGTGTGAACATTTGGAACAAAAGAAACGCAACATACGCGCTTGAGAGGAAAATTACAAATGACTTTTTTAAACTCATAATATAATGCTATAAGATATATAGTCTTTGAGTATTATATCCTATAATTATCATATGTCAAGTCGCTCTTCTCACTCTACCTGTGGCAGTAAGTGAGGTTGACAAACACTAAATGTAGATGGTAGGATGAACCTCCTCTATGGTTAGACGCTTTCTTACACCTTTCCTCTTTACTTTTCTCTTCTTTTCTTTGATAGCTCTTTTTCTTTTTGGATCAAATACAAAACAATACATTTTTCAAGCTCTTGCCGTTGAAGAAACGGTAAGTCTTCCTATCTTTGATAATGCCCTTTCTTCCCAATTTATGAACTGGTCTTGGAGTACTACTACATCCTTTACTTCTTCTATTTCTCCAGATGGTTCCTATAGCATAAATACCCAACTTGCACCTTGGGGAGGATTTTACCTTCATACGGATACTCCTATTGTCGTTGAGAAAAGTATGAAACTTACCTTTCAAGCTCGAAGTGGGCAGGAAGATACACAAATTCGCCTTCTCCTGTACGGGAAAGACAATACTCTGTTACTTAAAGATGCTAAACTTGATTCTTTTGGAGAAGCTTTGAGTGCGAGCACTTGGAGGTCTTACTCTGTTCCTCTCTCAGATATTCTTCCTCAAGGTTCAACTATTACAGGAATAGCACTTCAAGAAACAGCCGGAAGAAGTAATCAATCCATCTACTTAGATCAAATCTTTCTTACCTATCCTCACCTTCTCCCAACAGCAACGCCAACTCCTACCCCACTTATTTCCCAGGCAGCAGTTCCCCCTAGCACTAGCCCAACAGGCAGTGGGGTAATGATCTTTGACGAATCACTCTCCAGTAATTTTTCTAACTGGTCTTGGAGTGCAACTATTTCACCAACTAATCCTGGATACAATACTAATACCTCACTTAAAGTATCTGCAAATGGGTGGGGTGCACTATATGTACATACAGAGCAACCCATTCTTACCAAAACAGGAGACACTCTCTCATTTACCATTAACCCCACTCAAGACAATACCCAATTAAGCGTTCTTCTTTTCGATGAAGAAAATATCCCTACCTCCCCAAGTGTCCCGTTAGGAACAATTTCAAAAAATATTTGGAAGCAAGTAACTCTTCCTCTTTCCTCATTTAAAGCAGAGGGACGAAGTATTAAAGGATTAGCCATCCAGGAAACAGGTGGGAAAAATCAACAGGTTTTTATGATTGATTCCCTCTCTTTCTCAACCAATAGTTCAAATTCTATAAGTCCCACAATTACACCTACTCTCACGCAATCAGCAGGTTATAGCGTGAGTAATAACAAAATATATAAAAACGGAAGTCAAATAACTCTCAAAGGAGTTAATTGGTTTGGATTTGAAACCGAAACGCATAGCATCCACGGACTATGGGTACGGAATTGGAAAGAGTATATCTCTCAAATGAAATCCCTTGGATTTAATGCAGTCAGAGTTCCATTTTGTCCAGATACACTCCGTTCTCAAGGAGTATCAGGAATTAGTTATGATCGAAATAAAGATCTCGTTGGACTTAACAGTCTTCAGCTATTTGATAAAGTTATCCAGGAACTAAATACTCAACAATTTTATATTTTACTTGATCACCACCGCCCAGACTGTAAAGCTATTTCTGAATTATGGTATACCCCATCTTATTCTGAATCTCAATGGATTTCTGACTTGGAACTTGTTGCCAAACGTTATGCAAATCTTGAATACTTCTTAGGGATTGATTTAAAAAATGAGCCACATGGAAAAGCAACCTGGGGAGTAGGAAATACACAAACTGACTGGAACACAGCTTCTGAGAAAGCCGGTAAAGCAGTACTTATCGCCAATCCTAATCTTCTCTTATTTGTTCAAGGAATTCAAGAAAACCCAAGTTGTTCAACTGATTATGGTCACTGGATGGGAGGGAACTTTGAACCACTGAAGTGCACGCCTCTCTCACTTCCTAAAGACAAGCTGGTCCTTTCTCCTCACGTCTATGGACCTGACGTCTATCAACAAGTCTATTTTACCGCCCCTAACTTCCCATCAAACATGACCTCTTTCTGGGATACTCATTTCGGCTTCTCAGTAGAAAAAGGGTACACAATAGTTCCTGGTGAATGGGGTGGAAAATACGGATCAGGTGATCAAAAAGATGTAATATTGCAAGACTCACTTACTTCTTACTTTACAAAAAAAGGTATTTGTAATTCCTTTTACTGGAGTTTTAATCCTAACTCTACTGACACAGGAGGAATCCTAAAAGATGATTGGACAAGTGTTTGGGATAACAAAATGAAACTTATCAATACCTATACAAACACCTGTAAGTAGGAGAAGAAAAGTATCTTATAAATGTTTCTTACACTTCTATATTGCTTTTCATACACAACTTATAGTATAATGTTTTAGTATTCAGGCAGGTATGAAATTACGATCAGTACTTATTGGCTTTTTTTGTGTCATTTTTTTAGCACGGGCAGTACATGCACAGGTGCCTCTTATTGATTTTGTTTTTGCTCAAGAAGAGGAACCCACTCCAACCCCTGAACCGGAACCAACGGCTACACCCACTCCCACTCCAACCCCTGAACCGGAACCAACGGCTACACCCACTCCCACTCCAACCCCTGAACCGGAACCAACGGCTACACCCACTCCCACCCCTGAAGTGACTACTCCACCTGTAACACCTACTCCTGGACAAAGTGGAAATACAACACGTCCTACTCCTACACCTCAACCACAAGTGCAACCTGCATCTGTTCGTCAAACCGTTTTACAAGCCTTAAATTTAGCTCCCAAAAAGACATCTCCTACTCCAAGATTAAGTGTAGACGAAACATACCTGCAATCAATTAATGCTCCTGATGGATTCGTCTATTCCTTTGGGCAACAACTATATAAAGATAGTAATATTACTACTGATCAAATTCAAGGAATGCTCCGATTATCTCTAGCTAGCTTTGTTGTTGGCTTATTATGTGTCCAAACTAGTGTGGATCACGGACTGAAAAAACTCTTTATTTTCCTCAAGAAAAAAAAGAGAAAGGAAGGAGAAAATGCGTAAAATTATTGGATACCTCCTTATTGCTTTAAGTATTATGATCTGTATTACTGTGGTGTATCGAACCAGCAGATATAGTAGTGTAAATAGACCATTTTCTTCCCATACTATCTTAACTTCTTCATGGGAAAAATATAAAGAGCAATTCATTCTTCCTGAAGGACGAGTCGTGGATTATACCCAGCAAGAGATCACAACGTCTGAGGGACAAAGCTATGCTCTCCTTCGTGCTGTGTGGGTTGATGACAAGGATACATTTGATACGGTCTGGAAATGGACTCAGGATAACTTAAGACGAGATGAAGATAAACTATTCGGATGGAAATGGGGTAAGTTAAGTAACGGAAAATATGACTTTTTAGAGGATGGCGGGAATAACAATGCAAGTGATGCAGATGAGGACATTGCCCTAGCACTTATTTTTGCGGGAAGAAGATGGGGAGATGAGAGATATATTGACAGTGCAAAAGAGATTCTTGCTGATTTGTGGAAGTATAACGTAGGAGAAACAAAGGATAATAAAAATTATTTAGTAGCAGGAAACTGGGCAAAAAGCCAAGACATTTTAGTTATTAATCCTTCTTATTTTGCCCCCTACGCTTGGAGAATATTTGCACAAGTTGATAAAGAAAGAGATTGGAATAGCCTGATTGACCCAGCCTATGATCTTCTTGAAGAGGTACGAGTTGTTCCTCTTGATACTCAATCTCCTGTTGGACTTCCCCCAGATTGGATTTCTTTATACCGATCAGATGGATCAATTAAACCTACGTATATTGACAGACTGACTACCAACTACTCTTTTGATGCTATCAGAACACCCTGGAGAATTGCTCTTGACTATCAATGGAATCAAGAAGAAAGAGCTTTTACGTATTTAGCCAATGCTTTTTCTTTTTTGGAAAGTGAATATAACAATGAAGGAAAACTAGCTGGATCGTATTCTCGAGATGGAAAAAGATTAAGTGGAGAAAACGCCACAATGTATGCAACCAGTCTAGGGTATTTCATGATCGTAAAACCAGATTTAGCTAAAAGAATCTATGAGGATAAAATCATTAAGTTGTACTCAAATGATAACAATACCTTTAGAGAAGACGTTCCCTACTATGAACAAAACTGGCTTTGGTTTGGAACTGCATTATATAACAACGGTATTAAACCCATATAAAGTATGAAGCAAGAAACAAAAATACCACGAGGAACAATTACCAAAGCATCCATTGTTGCAGCAGTTGTGATGTCTCTTATCTATATTTCTTGGTGGTTCTATCCAAGTCATATTGGACATCCTGTTCTTTACTCTCTTCTTTTCTTTGGAGAACTATATCACGTCCTCATGGCGTTCATGTTTTGGCATACTGTCTGGCCACGAAAAAGAAAGTTGAGTAAGAAGATAACTTTTTCTACTACGTTTAAACCCTCAGTTGATGTGTTTATTACTGTTTGTGGAGAACCAAAAGACGTGGTTCGAAAAACAGTAGAGGCAGCAAAGCGAATGCTCTATGAAAATCACCAAGTATATATTCTGAATGATGGATTAGTTGCAAATAAAAGTAATTGGGAAGAAATGGAAGATTTGGCCAGAGAGTTCGATATTACCTGTATTACCAGAACTACTCCAGGTGGAGCTAAGGCTGGGAATATTAACCACGCTCTTTTTGAGACCAAAGGAGAAATTGTTATGATCTTAGATGCAGATATGGTTCCTGATAAAACCTTTTTGCAAAAAGTTATTCCTTATTTCAAAGAAAGTAACGTAGGTTTTGTCCAAACTCCTCAGTACTATGAAAATTATGAAGAAAACGAAGTAACTGCTGGAGCGTGGGAGCAGCAAGAGATTTTCTTTGGACCAATTATGGTTGGAAAAGATACTACTAACTCTGCTTTTATTTGTGGAACAAACGTTGCTATCAGACGAACTGCCCTTCTCCAAGCTGGTGGAATGAATGAAACAAGTATTGCTGAGGATTTTATTACCTCTATTAGTATTCACCAAAAAGGCTGGCAATCTCACTATCTTCCTCAAGTCTTGGCCAAAGGTTTAGCACCAAGTGATTTAATGTCTTATTACAAACAACAGTTGAGATGGGCAAGAGGATCACTTGAAGTATTCTTCAGTGCCAATCCATTTTTTAAAAAGGGCTTAACTTTTTCTCAAAAAATTGAATACTTATCCTCTGGAATGTATTATTTAAATGGAATTATTATTCTTATTGATATGATGATGCCACTTCTCTTTTTCTTCACAGGAGTTCAACCTGTAGCTGCAACGACAACTAGTTTTGCTCTTTTCTTCCTTCCTTTCATGTTTGTAAATCTATTGCTTCTTTATATAGTGACGGGACAAAATGTGACCTTTAGAGCTATGTCTTTCTCAACAGCTAGTTTCACTCTTCAACTACGTGCTCTTCGTTCTATTATTCTTAGACAAAAGATGAGTTTCTCAGTAACTCCTAAACAAGCACAAACTGGGAACTTCATTTTCCTGGCGTATCCACATATGCTCTATATTGTGGCAGTCTTTTTAGGAATGAGTATTGCTATTAATCGAGAAGGAATGAACCCATCAATTATTACCAATATTGCCTGGGCACTTTTTAATATTAGTATGTTTATTCCCTTCATCACAGCCTCAATGAACTGGATCCCTGCTACTCGAAAGGAAGCCGCATTAGCATAAAAAACCACTATGTTTAAAAATAAAGTCCTTTATTCAGTTTTCTTCTTTTTAATCGCAGGAGCTGCATGTGCTATAAGTCTGATTACTCTCTATTCTCAATCCATAAGACTTGATGAATCTCAATCCATTTGGGACGCAACAAAATCAGTTCCTACTCTTTTACAATTTATTGCCCAAGACGTCCACGTGCCCTTGTATCATATGCTTCTTCATTTCTGGCTACAAATTTTTGGAACAGATATTTTCTTTGCTCGTATGCTGTCTCTCATTTTCTTCTTACTCACTCTTCCTGTGTTGTTTAGCTTTGCTAAAGAGTCAAGTAATGAGAAAGTGGCAATCGTTACTATCTTGCTTTTCTCTTTATCTCCCTTTGTTATTTGGTATAGCAATGAGGCTCGTATGTATACTCTTTTTACTTTTGTTACCAGTTTGAATCATTTCTTTTTTATTCGAATGGAAAAAACTGGTGGCACAAAGTATCGATTCGCCTATATCATAAGCACTATTTTGGGGCTATATACCCATTACTTTTTTAACTTTCTTCTTATTACTCAAGGGCTCTTTATTCTTTATACCAGAGTGTTACTCCCACAAAAAGATAAACTACTGAGAAAAGAAAATCTAGCATTTTTCAGAAGGTTTTTAACAAGTCTTTTAGGAGCATATATCTTTTTTGTTCCCTGGGTTGCTTTTGTCATCTCTAGTGGATCTGCTTCAAATACCAAGCCACTTATCCCTCCTCCTACCAGTTACAATATATTCCAAGTATTTGTAAACTTCCTCTTTGGCTTTCAAACGAATGGAATTCAAGCCGCACTCGTTTCTTTATGGCCTGTTGCTATTCTCATGTTGTTTTTCATTTTTACCAAAAGACGTAAAGTTCCCATTTATAAAGTAGAATATTTCCTTCTTGTTACTCTCTTGCCTATTATTATGGTATTTTTTGCCTCCTATTTTAGGCCAATTTTTCTTTCCCGATACCTTATCTTTGTCACTCCATCCCTTTTCTTTGTTTTAGCTTGGATGATGATGAGTTATAGCAAAAAAGTCTCAGCTCTTCTTATTACCTCATTTACTGGAATTATGTTTGGATTACTTTTATATCAAAATATCTCTCTCAAAACTCCAGTGAAGGAAGATTATGAAGATGTCACAACCTATCTTCGAGAATACACCACACCTCAAGATATCATTGCCGTTTCTGCTCCTTTTACCATTTATCCTATTGAGTATTCGTATCAAGGAATTACTAAAATAGATACGATTCCTCACTGGAATCGATTTACGGAAGGATCAATCCCTCCTTTTACTGAGGAAAACTTAAAGAAACAATTTGATAGATATAAAAGAACATATAGCAAGGTCTATGTCGTGCTTTCCTATGATCAAGGATATGAAGAAAAAATTATTGATTATTTAGATAAAAATTATCAACGAGTAGAACTCAAACAATTCTCCCCTGGACTTCAAGTAAGAACCTATGTTCTCAGATACGATACGTATCCTCAAATTGAAAGATAACATTAGATTTCCCCTACTCTCTCAAGTAACTCATCACTCCAAAACTCTACTCTATTTTCAGGGAGTAATAGTGCCCTGGTTGGTTTTAACTCTTTCACAAAATCCTCAGTATGACTCACCACAAGCATAGTTCCTTCATATTTTTTGAGTGTTTCTAGTATGATTCTTTGAGAAAGGACATCCAAATACGTTGTTGGTTCATCGAGAATGAGTAAGTTATGGGACTTAAGGAGCAAAAGTCCTACAAAGAGTCTTGTTTTCTCTCCTCCTGAAAGAGTCTCAACTTTTTGTCTTACTTGCTCTTTTGAGAATAAGAAGGATGCGAGAAATGGTCTTACTCGTCCCTCATCCCATTCGGTTTGCTCCTGAACCGTATCAAAAAGTGTTTTTGATAAATCAAACTGTTCAAACTCTTGAGAGTAGTAGCCAATACTCAAATTTTTATCCTTCTCAACTGTTCCTGAGTCAGGTTCTATAAAACCCATCAGAAGCTTAATAAAGGTGGATTTCCCTGCACCATTTGGTCCAATAAGGGCAATTTTCTCACCTCGCCTGATACTGAGTGAAACGTCTTGTAACACTGAAGTTTCATCATATGACTTAGATACTGCAATGGAGCGAATCGGCAGCTCTCCAACCCAGCTAGGAGGCGGAAGAGAGATCTTAATTCCTGCTGCTTCTTTAGGGAGTGGAGGAAGAGACGTTCTGATTCTCTCAATTCGCCTTTTTAAATTCGTTCTGGCTCTAACTCCTTTTTCTGAGGTATATCTGGCCATTCTCTCCACTCCTTTTTCCATTTGTTTTATGTGTTTTTGCTCATTAACAATATAGCGCTTGAGTTGATCATCTCTTTCTTTTTTAAGCTTTTGAAAAGCAGTATAGTTTCCTTTATACTCCTCAATAGCATTCGTCTTAGGATTAATTGCTAATACTTTTTTTATTTTTGAATCAAGAAGTCCTAAATCATGAGAAACAAGTAAAATAGTATGTGGGTAAGTTGAGAGAAAATTCATAACCCATTCTTTTCCTTTGATATCTAAAAAGTTGGTCGGTTCATCAAGAAGTAATACATCAGGTTTCTGAATAAGAGAGCGAAGAAGAGCAAGTTTTGTTTTTTGTCCTCCACTAAAAGAATTTGGATTATCGGACAAATTCACTTCTCCCATTTCAAGTCCTGATAACATTCGTTTTATTTCATACTCCTCAAGCGTTTTGCTTGGATCTACATAAGCTAAAACTGTTTGGGAGTTTTCCATATCCGTATCTCTTTTTATTTCTTGAGGAACATACCCCACACTTCCAGTAACTTCAATTTTTCCATCACTAGGAGTTAGCTGATTGATAAGTAGCTTAAAAAGAGTCGACTTTCCTGCTCCATTAGGACCAACAAGACCAGTAATCATTTGCTCACCAAGAGTAAATGAAACATTCGTAAATACAGCCTCTCCAGAGTAGGAAAAATGCATGTCTTGCACAGATATCATACCTCTATTGTCTCATACCCCCTTTCACGATTCCTAGGCATACAATTTTTGTGATAAGATAGAAGTGATGAGAAAAGAGATTAGTATCCCACTTATTCTTCTTGCCTTTTTAGCTTTAGGAGGACTCTATTTTTTTCTCAAACCATCATCTCTCCCTGTAGAAACAAAAACAACTGCCTCATCAACACCAGTGATAAAACAATTTAAACTTACTGTGAAAAATGGGAAAATAACTTCTGAAACAAAACAATTTAGTGTAAAAAAAGGAGAGGTAGTAGAACTTACCATTACTTCAGATACAGAGGATGAATTACATCTTCATGGGTATGACAAAACACTTCTTTTGTATCAGGATAAGCCAGTTAAGCTTATGTTTACGGCAGATACCTCAGGCAGTTTTCCTCTTGAGCTCCATAAAGATGAATTAGAAATTGGAACTCTTATTATTGAGCCATAAAAACCATGCTATTCTCATTTTTTTCCTTCCTTCTTTTCTTTCTTGTTTGTGCCCCTGTAGCTAGTGCCCATGGCTTTGGACAACAATATACTCTTCCCCTCCCTGTTTGGATGTACCTATTTGGAGGAGGAGCAACTGTTTTTCTCTCCTTTATCATTATTAGTTTTTTTATTACTCCAAAATCTCCTTCACCAAAAGAGTCTTCAATACGTTTTATCTTACCTAAAACTTTTACCAGTTTTCTTATTCTTTTTTTTCAACTTCTAAGCGTATTCTTTTTCTTCCTCTCACTCGTTTCTGGATTTATTGGCCTTGATATCAGTAGCCTGAATATCAACATGACGTACTTTTGGGTCATAACTTTTATTGGGGGAGTGTATCTTTCAAGTATGATAGGCAATTTGTGGGAGAAGTTTAGTCCCGTTGGAAATCTTATTTCTTTTATTGAGTGGCTAATAGGTGAAAAAATAGGGATTATCAAATATCCTCAAAGCTTAGGCTCTTTTCCTTCTTTTTTGGCCATGTTTGTTCTTCTTCTTTGTGAATTTATTTTCCCCACAAGTCCATTTACTCTTTCCATTCTTCTTCTGTTTTATCTTTCTTATCTAACAATTGGAAGTATTCTTTATGGAAAAGAGGAATGGACTACTCATGCCGACCCACTCTATACGTACTTTTCTCTTATTGGAAAACTGTCTCCTCTAAAAAAAACAAAACAATACCTGTTTCTTTCTTTTCCAGGAAAGCAGACACTTACTCCTTCTTTTTCTTTTTTATTACTTTGTTTTATTCTCCTTCTTCTCTGCTCCACTGCAGTAGATGGATTTATTGAATCTTCTCTTTGGTTTCAGTGGTACTACGACTATTTCTTCTTCCTCTCCTTTCTAGGATATCAAGGAATACAAATTCTTTTTTTAATTGGTGTGTTTCTCTTTTTTCTTCTTTGTTATACATTGACAAGTTTTCTAGTGGGAAAGATAACAAAAACGGCATTCACTACCTCTCTTTTGGGTTTTGCAGGAACTCTTTTGCCAATTGTCCTAGCATATCACCTAGCTCACTACCTCTCACTTTTTTTGAATCAAGGACAAGCCATTTTTGCCCTCCTTTCAGATCCGTTCGGCTATGGATGGAATCTTTTTGGGACTGCTTCTTTTAGTCCAAATATTTCCGTTACGGATGCTGGGCTTTTCTGGCACATTCAACTAGGAGCAATTATTATTGGGCATATTTGGGCTGTTGTTCTTTCTCATCTAAAAGCGATCGACCTTTTTGGAAAGAAATACAGTGTTCTGAGCCAAATTCCTTTTTTGATCTTAATGATTTTCTATACAATTGGAGGGTTGTGGCTCCTTTCTCAACCTGTGGGTTGAGAAGAAGAACGAAAAAGACTATTTTTTACAGGTTCTCTAAGCACTCTTCCTAAAGCTTGTCCAGAAAACCGAAATGTAACTCTATAAAAACCCATAGCTTTGATTTGATCAACTTCTATTCCATCCCCAATTACTCCCACTGATATTCCTTCATACGGCAATTCAAGTGGAGAAGGGACAGAAATATCAAGAATGGGATCTCTCGTCCCTGATACTTCTAAAGGATTCTTTTCAATATCCTCCTGAAACCAATATGAAGTTTTTTTTAATTCTTCTAGACTTTTTACTCCATATTTAGAGAGAAGACCTGATTTATTCAAGAAATCCTCTACGATTTCACCTGGCCAATCTGAAAGCCCTCTCATGGAAGCAGGGTCTAGATCGTCTCCACTTAAGTTTGGTGGTAATTGAGGGTCGTTAAGAAACTCAGGAGATTGTCCTAATACATATAAGTCATCAATAATCCCTTCTATTGAGGTTGATTTCCCCATCTTTTTACGATATATTTCTTCTCGTCGAATAATTTCCTGCTGCTGATATATCCAAAACCTCATATGATCACTGGTGTCACTAAGTAAAAAATATTGTTGAGATTCTTTTGGATATCCTTTTGCAATATCAATAAGCCAACTATCAATTAAATCAAGAGGATTTTCTGCTAGTTCGTCTTTTTTCCCTTCTTTAGAGTGTAGAAAGTTTTCTGCTGAGTCAGCTATTTCTTTTCCAGACTGTGGTCCTGACATATGCATTAAGGGTAAGTAATCAAGATTTATTTGTCAATATTAACCTAGATAAACTTGCTATATGTCTTCTGAGGTAGTAAAGAAAGAGTCTTGGTGAAAGCAACTGATGATAGTGCTAAAGCAAGTCCTAAAAGAGATCCTCCTACCACATCACTTAACCAATGCTCGCCTAGATATACTCGGGAAAGAAGCATGAGTCCATCATAGAGAAAAATAAGAAAAAGTATTCCCCCCTTTACCCACCACGAGATTCTTTTCTCCAATAATAAATACGTTGCAGCAAGAGAGGTGAGAAATATAGCTCGTCCTGCATGCCCTGAGGGATAGGAAAATTCAGAGCGTACATGGAACTGTGGAAAAGGAATTGCATGAGTAGTACGAAGAAGAAATTCAGGAGGTGGAGGGTGTTCGACAAAAACTTTCCCATATAACTCAATAATATGAAACATGCCAAAGGAAAAAAACGTATAGAGTCCTCCAATGATTTTTCGCCTAAAGAGAAGAAAAACACATAGTACTACTAAGCTGACTTCAAAAGCCCCCACATCGCTTAACAGACTAAAAAACTCATCCAATCTGCGAGGAACATCATCTTGAAGTCTCACGGTTGAGTCAAAATCAATTTGAGTTACATAGTCCTCATGAACTAGATAAGAGAAAAGAATAAAAGAAAAAAGAGTTACTCCTGCAGCAAACCAAAAAAGCAAAGCCGATTTCATCTCTCTATCATACGAGGAAAAGCACTCACCTGTCTACTCTTTACTCTTGAACTTGTTCTCTCAAAAGAGAAAGTTTATTACTTCCTATTTGATACCACCGTGAATAGACGTGATCTGCTGCTTTTCGATAGAGATTCCACGTTTTATCAACTGCATTCGACCCATTAAAAAAGACCATAGCAGGACATCCATGATGCCCTAGTCGTTCTGTATATACAGGTGAGTTTTTAAATTCTTTTAAGAATTTTTGGTAAAGAGTATTTCCTTCTTCACTTAGTTTTGTACTGTCATTAATTCCTAGCTCAAATAAACCTGGATTCTGATTGACTGAAACTTCTTCAATAGCTACATGTTGAAACTTGTGAAAGGGATACAAAGAAGAAAGAGCAGCAGCATATAAGGCAGGCCCTGCCTGAGTCGTAAGGTACGAAAAGGTACTCGGATCAGGTAATTTTCCATGCTTTTGTGCGTAGAGTTCAGGAATTGATCCTGTAATAACTCCATACATACTTCCAGCTGTTCTTGCCCCTCGTCTAATGAAACGCTCTTCTGCAGAGATAACCCTCCCATCAGAAAACTGAGGAGTATACAACGTAGGAGCTACATAGGTCCCTCTCCAGTTTAAAATTCTTCCCAATCTGCTAAAGTTGCTTTGTTGTACTTCACTTCCCTCTCCTGACTGCAAGCTAGCAACAACAACGCGGATATCTTCATAAAGCGTATCGGTTAGTAGATCTCCAATGTGCGGGAAAGACAAAGGAATTTCTCCCACTGGGGTTTGATCAGGATACAATCCTTCAAGTAAGCCATATGTTCCTCTTTGGGAGGCTTCTTGTTCAGTTCTCTGAGCAATAGTATCAATTAGATCAGCTGCAAGTGCGTATAACTCTTCTCGCGCTGTAAGATCCAGATCAAAAACTTCAGCACTCAGTACGTCGTAATCATCAACCAAATACTCACCCATTGGTGGAAGGGAATATCCATCTTGTCGATATGTTCTTGCTTTACCCGTTACAGGGCAAAACTGGAGAAGTTCAGCCATAGGTAATTAAGAAAGTTTGAGAGACTTGAGGTATTGAGTAAACTCATCCTTTACTTCAGGATGTTTGAGGGCAAATTCAACCACGGTTTTGAGATATTCTAATTTGTTTCCTGTATCAAAGTAGCGCCCATTTTCAATTCCTGCAGCCAAAACATGTTTGTTATCAGCAAGCATCAATTTTACTGCATCAATAACATAGAGCTCTGCTCCTTCAGCAAGCGTTTGTTGCGCTTCATCCAGATAGTTAAAAATATCAGGAGTAAATAGATAACTACTTACACTAGCCAAATCCGATGGAGCTTTCTCTTTTCCTGGTTTCTCAATAACTGAATCAACATCAATCAAGTTTTCTCGAAGTTCTCGTCCTGCAGCAAACCCATATCGAGTATAATCTGCGTCCTCTTTGGCTTTAATGGTTGTGAGAACAGACCAACCAAACTCATTATAGAGTTTGATCATTTGTTGAAATCGAGATTCAGGCTCAGCTACGATAAAATCATCACTAAAAGTATAAATGAAGGGTTCGTCTCCAATAATCTCTTTGGCATTAATCAAAGGTGTTCCATTTCCATATGGCCCTTTTTGTCTAACATAAAAAAAGTTGGCCATATTCGCAATTGCTTCTGTCTGCTCAAGCAGCGGACGCTTTTTCTCTCCACCCATCAAAAGGTTTTCAACTAAATCAAGTGAAGGACGGTCAAAATGATCTTCAATGGATCTTTTGTGTGAGCCGGTAACGATAATAATATCTTCAATCCCTGCCTCAACTAATTCTTCTACAATAATTTGAATAATTGGTTTATCAACAATAGGAAGCATTTCTTTAGGAAGTGCTTTTGTTTGAGGAAGGAATCTGGTTCCAAATCCTGCTGCAGGGATAACTGCTTTTCGAACACGTTGTGCCATATATATAGTTAAACAAAAATAAGGTATTCCTGAAATACCTTATAGTAATATTATATCCCAAGAGACTGTTTTTTGCAAGAAAAAATAACATGATTATTAGAAGAGCATACTCTCACGTATTCCAACTTGATACAATGGGTACCCTAGTATATCCTATATATACCCCATATGAATACTGCAATCATAAATATAAAAATTTCACCTAAAGAAAAACAAGAAGCACAAGCAGTAGCTGAGTCACTTGGAATACCATTAAGCAATATTATCAAAGGATTTATTAAGCAATTTGTTCGTACAAAAACTATTACTTTCAGCGCAGAAGAACCTAATGAATATTTTATTCAGTCACTTAAACAGTCAGAAAGGGACGTAAAAGCAGGCAGAGTAGTATCTTTTACATCAGGTAAAGAAGCACTCAAATATCTTGATCAAGAGATAAAAAATGATACAAAAACCTCTTCGTATTGAGTTCACAAATCGTTTTAATAGACAAAGAAAAGCTTGTCCACTCGCGATCAAAGTTGCCTTTAGAGAAGCACTTGAACTTTTTCTAGAAGACTCGAACCATCCACAGTTAAGGAATCATCGCCTTCGTAAAACTCTCTCACCCTATAGATCCATTGACGTTACAGGTGATGTCAGAGCAATATTTAAAGTAACACAAATAAATGGTCAAAAAAATATTACATTCCATAAAATTGGAACACACAAACAACAATATGGATAAATCGGTTTATCAACCTCCCTCTTTCTGTTTTTCCCAAATCCTGCTATAATGATCTAGTTCTACCACCTATCCCTTTACAGAGAGGGAGTGTTTTTGGTAGAATAAAGTGCGTTTTAAAGCTATGACATCACCTATCAAGTTTTTACAAGAAACAAGACAAGAACTGATACAGGTTGTTTGGCCAAAACGAGATGAAATCATTCGCTTGACAGGAGTGGTCCTTTTATTTAGTCTCATTATCGGACTGTATATTGGAGGAGCTGATTTACTCTTTTCAAACCTTATTGAGGCAATCATTGGAAGATAATTTATGGATACAACAGAAACACCAGTAGCAGCAACAGATCAACCAAATGCCAGATGGTATATCGTTCACACGTATGCTGGGCATGAGAATAAAGTTGCAAAAACCTTGAAACAAAGAATTGAATCAAACGGGTTTGAGAATAGAATTTTTGATATTCTCGTTCCTGTTCGAAATACGATCAAAGTTTCTCAAGGAAAAAAAGAAACCGTTGAAGAAAAGATTTTTCCAGGCTATGTCATTGTCAAAATGATTTTAGACGATGAATCTTGGCTTCTTGTTCGTGGAACCCCCGGAGTAACAGCTTTTATTGGAGCTGGAAACAAGCCAACCCCCATTTCTGAGAAAGAAGTTGAAGCTATTATGCAATTCATGAAGATTGAGGAAACTCCAACCTTCAAATCTGTTTTCTCTGTTGGAGAAGCAGTTAAAATTGCTGATGGACCTTTTAGTGACTTTTTAGGTACAATAGAGCACATTGACGAAGAGAAGGGCAAATTAAGAGTACTTGTATCCATGTTTGGACGAGAAACACCAATCGAGCTTGATTTCTTACAAGTCAAAAAAATCTAAACCTGCGTGAGTCTGCCTCAAGTATAGATAGATTATTAATATATGGCTAAAAAAATAAAAACATTAATTAAATTGGCACTCCCTGCTGGAGCAGCAACACCTGCCCCACCTGTTGGAACAGCTCTTGGACCTCACGGAGTTCCTATTATGGATTTTGTGAAGGCATATAACGATAAAACTGCAGATCAAAGAGGCAATGTTATTCCTGTTGTCATTACCGTCTATGAAGATCGAACCTTTACCTTTATCACAAAAAAATCCCCTATTTCTGAAATGATTAAAAAAGCCATTGGACGAGGCGGAGCAAAACTTCCAGGGAAAGAAAAAGCAGGAAAGCTCAGTACAGATCAAGCACGAAAGATTGCTGAGGATAAACTAGAAGATCTCAATACCGATAATGTTGACCAAGCAGTAAAAATCGTTGCTGGAGTTGCTCGCTCAATGGGGGTGGAGATTGCATAATTATGGGAAAAGTACGCGTTAAATCATTTGGAAACGAAGAAGAAGAGAGACTTCAAGCTGAAGAAGCGAAAGCTCGTATTGAAGCTAAAAAAGAAAAACAAAAAGCTGAAGCAGGAGTAGAGGAAGAAGTTACCGTTGCTCCAACGGAAGAAAAAGAAGAGAAAAAAGTTGTGAAAAAGACTACTCCTTCAACAAAAAAATCCAAAGGAAAGAAATATCTTGATAAAGCTGGAAAAGTGGAAACCACTAAACTGTATAAGCTTACTGAAGCGCTAACGCTTCTTCCCGATGTAACCTTTACTTCTTTTGACGGAACCGTTGAGCTCCATATTAATACGAACGAGACAGGAGTTTCTGGAGCTATGACTCTTCCGCATGGAACAGGAAAACAGATGAGAGTTGCCATCGCAACTGAGGAAATCATTGCAGAGATTGAAGGAGGAAACATTAATTTTGATATTCTTCTTTCCGAGCCTATGATGATGGCAAAGCTGGCAAAAGTGGCAAAAATTCTAGGCCCTCGAGGCCTTATGCCTAACCCTAAAAATGGAACAGTTCATCCAAATCCTACTGAAGCAGCAAAGAAATTTGAAGCAGGACAAATGAATTACAAAACCGAAGCCAAATTCCCCATTCTTCATTTAACAGTTGGGAAAGTTTCTTTTGGAGATGACAAACTTATGGATAATATTAAATTTGCAATCAGTAGTGTTCAGAAGAAACATATTAAATCAGTTACTCTTAAATCTACTATGAGTCCAGGAATCAAACTGGATGTGTCATCTCTCTAAGCCTGTCACTTACTTCCTTATAAAGCAAAAAAGCCCCTTGCATATCTAGTGAAAAATTCGTACGCTAAATATAACGTATGAAACATGTGCTTTATACTCTTGTACTATTGTATTCTCTGACTCTTATAGTCCCCAGTTCAGCTTCTGCTCTTTCATCTTGTGCAAAAACCTTTCAAGACCTTTCAAATACTGATGCTCAATATATCCCAGCCATTGGATGTCTCAACCAAACGTACTGTGTAGTTCAAGGAACTCAAGATGGGTATCTAAATGCAAGCACACAAGTTACTCGTGGTGAGGCAATAGCATTTGTTACTCGCTATCATATAGAAGTTCTGAAAGATGATTGGAAGAACGTAAATGTCGCAGCTCTCCCTCAATACTTTACAGACGTTCCCCCAAGCTATGGACTCTATAAAGAGATTGAGATCGCTAGGTATAAAAACTTTATTTTTGGATCTGATGGTGGAAACGGTACATTTTTCTTTGCACCTGGAGACAATTGGACAGCAGGTTATCAAGGACCAAACAGATCTGATTATAATTTTTCTCTAGTTCCTGCTGATCAGCAAAGCCGAGGAGGATTCCTCAAATCCATGTATGATAAAAGTCCTCAATACTGTACAGCACCGACCCTTTGTAATGACCAAAATCCAGGAACTCCTCCTCGGCCAAACGGCATGTGTAGTAACAATTATGGTTGCCAAAAAGCTCGCCCATACTACAGCTCAACCCCTGATTGTAATACGCCCATCCAACAACCTAACTATGATCCAGACCCAACTTGTGGCCCTATAAGCGGAGGAGATAATAAGGCCTGTCCTGTTACTCCCCCTACTGCTACTCCTATTCCTCCAACAGCTACACAAGCTCCAACACCAACAACAGGAGCAACAGATGGGACAACGTGTTCAGATATTACTAATGCTAATGGATATGTAAAATTGGCATACACTGCACCAACCAGTGGAACATATACGATTTGGACAAGAATGAAAACAGGAAGTGCTCCTACCGAGGGATATATCCTTCAAGTAGGAAATCAATGCAACGTCCTTGTAGGAGGAGCTAATGGAAGTACTACTCAGTGGCAATGGATTAACTATCGAGATGGAAATACCAATAGTAAAGTGACTGCTCAGTTGCAAGCAGGAAAGTCATATACCATTCACCTTGCAGGACGGGAAAATGGAGTAAAGGTAGATAAACTCCTTTTATCTCTTGATCCAAATTGTGTCCCAACAGGACTTGGAGATAACTGTTCAGCACCAGTTGAGAAAATGACAGGTACACTTTCGGCCAGTCCTAATCCTTGTACTATTACTTCAGGAAGTGATAGATGCACTTCAACTATTTCCTGGAGTACACAAAATATCCCAACAGGGACTGTAGTTCAAGTTCGAATTGATGGAGATAATGCTCTTTTTGCTCAACCAGCTCCAAATAGTAGTGGAAATGGTGTTGTCAACTGGATTACTCCAGCCAATCCAACCTTTATTCTATTTGCAGGACAGACAGAATTGTCTAGACTCACTGTTCGAGGAGAAGCACCTGTTGTCCCGACGGCAAGTCCAACACCTACTCCAGCTCCGGTTGCAACGAATACGCCTACTCCAACCCTTACACCAACACCAACTCCTCTTTCTCCTCCTGATATCTCCTTTTTGACTCCTGCAGAAGGAGATAGTATCACCGCAACAAGCATTCAAACAATCATAAAAGTTGTAGGTAACGGAGATAGCGTTGATAGCGTCACAATCAATAATATCCCTGCTTCTCTTACTACGAATAGCACTCAAGAATATAGCTCAACTATTTCTCTTCCAAATACTTCCTGTGCTGAAACACCTTTTACGATAAGCGCGAGTGTAAAGATGAAAGCAGCTAGCGATGTGACAAAGAAAACAGTGAATATTAAAGTGAAAAACAACTGTACTCCAAGCCCAACACCTACTCCGGTTCCTAATGCAACTACTATTAACTTTGCAGTTATCCTTCATGCCATAGGACTTGGAGGAGACAATACTAATCCAAATGGTCAAGGAAACTTTAGTATTTTGAGAGATTCTCGTCCAATCACAGTTGAGATCTATAACACTCAAAATAATAGTGTAGTCAAAACTATTGTAACTACGATCACTAAAGAAATGGTACCTTCAAGTGAACCATCACTTCCTCCTGTATTTTCAGGTAAATTCTTAACCTCAGTCAGTATCCCTTCAGGAGAATTCCAAACAGGAACATATACGATACGAGCCAAAGTTCCTACCTACTTGAAAGGCAGAATTCAAGACAATCAACAAATAACAGCAGGAAAAGTAAATAATCTTGATTCGGTTACTTTAGTTGTTGGAGATACAGATCAAGATAATAAACTTTCTCTTCTTGACTACAATAGGCTTATCCGCTGTTACTCAGATATTGTAGTTAATAATACCTGCTCTCAAGCCGAGAAAGAAGAAACTGATTTGAATGATGATGGAAAGATTAACTTTATTGACCTACAATACTTTATCCGAGAACTTGCTGTCCAGAGAGGAGAGAGTTAATATCATATGAATACTATTCTTTCATTTAAAAATATCCATCTTATTGTCATAGTACTATTTATTGTAGTGATTGGTGTTACCGTTTTTATAGCCAGACAGCGCTCTGATAATAGAACTCGTGCCGCTGAATTTTCTGTCATGGAAGCAGAAGGAGGAATTAGTACTGGGAAAGCAACAAAAATAGCTGACTCACAAGCATCAGGTGGCCAATACATTCTTTTCGGACAATAACTATCCTTTCACAGATTGAAATTCCTCTATTTACCTAGTCGTTTTCCTTCTTGACCTGCTTTAAATCATTATATTATTCTAAATATAATGGAAGGTATTTTACTACTTTTATTAGTAGAGGTTTTGGTGTGGTTTCAGTAAATAGTGAATATAAAGACTAACAAAAAGGAGGAAATACTGAAAAAAGTTAATAAAGAGACAAAAAGATTTCAATATGAATAGTTTATAAAATAAAATCTAGAATGTATATCAAACCCAGCTCAAACTCCTAATTCAACTTAATCACGTTCACAATTGTCCACTTCAAGGAACATTTTTCATTCATATATGAGAAAATTTCTATTTTTAGAGAAAATAAAACATATATTGTTTTTGCTACAACGTCACCAAAGCCTCTAAAATCAAAAACTTTCTCGTCAGCTAGATAAAATATCTCCAAGTGACTCAAAAATAGGTGAAGTACTATGATCTATTCAAAGGAAAAGAAAAAAGGACCAACAAATTGAATATATAAGATGTAGATCAGAAAGAATAAAATTCCCAACCTATTTTAAGCTTTAAGTAAGGTGAGTACAATTAATCTACAAAAAGGAGTTTTGTGAAAAGTCCGAACAATTAATGTAATCATAAATATTTTACAATTTCTAGTATTGTTTATAAGGTATACAATACCATATTCTTTAGAATTTTTTATATATCTATAACTTTTTCTATCCTTAAAAAAGCACTTTTTTACCACCCTCTCTCTTAGCTTCACAATTCCCCGTTTCACACTAAAAAACGAGCCCCACAGGCGTTAAAACGTCTCATAATACGAATGGCAAAAAGTTATCCACAAAGTATGTGCATAAAAATGGTGTCTATAGTATTTAGTAGCTAGAAATCCTTGTCTAAACCTGCTCTAATTAAGATATGGCTAAGAAAAAACTCTCAATCTCCTTACTATTTAAACTTTCTATTATCGGACTACTCCTCTTTCTGCCTATTTTTATCTTTAGTACTCAAACCTCTCAAGATACCAGACAAGAAGCAGCATCTTCCTGTCCTACTTCGTTTACAGATATTAATCCGTCATCTTCTTTTGGAAAAATACTTTCCTGCATAGGAAAGCAAGCATGTTTTGTAAAAGGCTATGGAAATGGTAGCTTTTATGGATCTGATACTATTACTAAAGCTGATGCTGTAGCTTTTATTGCAAGATTTCAAGTTGAAGTATTAGGTAACTGGGAATATAAAACTCCTTCAACTCCTTCATTTAGTGATATATCACCCAGCCATACGCATTTCAAAGAAATTGAAACAGCAAAATTCTACCGCTTTATATTCGGCACAACATACGGAGCTTTTGAGCCATCTCAAGAATGGAAATTTGGCTTTCACGGAGTGTGGAGATCTACTTCACCAAATAGAAATACATTTGATAAAAATAATGTAGATCACCCAGACGAGTGTTGGGGGGGGTCTTGTTATAACTTTACAGGAAGTGCTGCTGAACAAATGTCCAGAGAAGCCTTTGTTACAAAGTTATTCACCTACGGGCTTGAAAAAGGAACTTTAGCATCTTGCCCTGAGCCTACCAACACTCCCATTCCTACTGCCACTCCCATTCCTACTGCTACACCTAAACCTACCAACACTCCCATTCCTGTTATTGCCACAGCGACACCTAGGCCCTCACCCTCTCCAGTTGATCCAGATTGTCTTGAAACTGATTTGGGCTGTGTTCCCTCTCACCCACTTCGTTTTACTGAACAAGTCTATATATGGGGATTGGGACTGTTAAGTGGCATTGCACTTCTTTTTATTATGTATGGAGGCTATCTTATTATGACCTCTCAAGGAAACCCGATACGCCTTGAAAATGGAAGAAAGTATATTTACTATGCTATTGGAGCTATGATTTTGGGAACCATGGGATTTGTTCTTTTGGAAATCATCGCAAAAGATTTACTCCAAATCCCAGGCTTTACTTAAAGTACCCTTTTCTCTTCTAGATTTTATTTAATGACTTCAAATAGAGCTTCATCTACTATCCGTCAATCTAATTAAAAGACTCCTTTACGCTTCTATAAACTAAACTCGTCTAGAGGTTCAACTTGACAAAACAATATGTATGGTATACATTAGACATATGTTTAGAACACAACTGTATTTACCTTCTGACTTATATAAAACTCTTCAACTCCTTGCAAAAAGAGAGAATATACCTGTGGCACAAACAATAAGAGAAGTATTAGTACTAGGCATAAAGATAAAACAGAAAAACGAAAATCCAGGAAAAGCACTACTTCAATTCGCAAAATTAGGAGTAAAAGGATTAGACAAAAATCTTTCTCTCGCAATAGACCAAGAACTCTATTCATAAGTATGATTCCAATCATTATTGATTCAAGTGCTCTTTTCGCTCTAATATCAACAGATGATGCACTTCACAAGAAAGCCTTGGAGGTAAGTGCTCAGCTCACTGCCTCATCTTCTCTTATTATCCCAACAGATGTTATTTCAGAAACAATCAATATTATTGGAAAGAAGTTAGGTAAAGAAAAACAGCTCGAGATATTAGAGTATGCTTTGGAAAATAATATATTTTCACTCCATCAGAATACACCTCACACCTACTCCCTAGCTAAAAAATTTATTATTTCTCAGCCTAAGGCAGTCAGTTTTACAGATTGTATAGTTATGGCAACTGCTGATGAATATGAAACCAAATTTATTTTCGGTTTTGATGAAATCTTTGCTAAAAACGGCTATTCTCTTCCTAACCAAGGTCAATAATCTTATGTTGGTTGACACCCTCCCCAACTTCAGGCTATAATACACATATCCAAAGACAGTAGGCAAAAAAGATAAGTCCTACCGAGGAGCCACATACGTTTCTTTTTAGATTCATAGGCACTCACTTTGGGTGTCTTTTTTATTTTATGAAATCAGATACACCATATACCAGTCCAAATAGACAGAAGAAAGAAGCACTCGTTGCTGAGTTTTCTGAAAAGGTAGAAAGAGCAAAAGGTATGGTTTTTGCTAACTACCAAGGACTAACCCATCAACAACTTGAGACACTAAAAAAAGCAGTCAAAAAAGTTGATGGAGAGTTTGTCGCTACTAAAAACAGTCTTATTCTTAGAGCTCTTGAAGGAGCTAAGCTTTCTGAGGAATATAAAAAGCAATTCGAACAGCCAACAGCTACCCTATTCATGTACAGTGATGTTGTTGAGCCAATCAAGCTTTTGGCTAAAACAGCTAAAGACCTTTCTCTTCCAAAAGTGAAGTTTGGATTAATGGATGGAAAAGTAGTAAGTGATACCGACGTCATGAGACTGTCAACACTCCCTGCTCTTCCAGTAATGAGAGCACAACTTCTGGGAACTCTTATGGCTCCCCTTTCAGGACTCCACAGGGCTCTGAGATGGAATCTTCAATCATTAGTTATGACTCTTAACGCTGTATCACAAAAGAAGGCAGCATAAGAGTGCAAAAAGGAGGTGACAACGAAGAATATGGCAAAACTTACCAAAGACGAATTATTACAAGCAATTGAGGAAATGAGTGTTTTAGAACTCTCTGATGTTGTTAAAATGCTTGAGGAAAAGTTTGGTGTTTCTGCAGCAGCTATGACAGTTGCAGCAGCTCCACAAGCAGCATCAGGTGATGCAGGAGCTGGTGAAGCAGCTGAGGAACAATCGGCCTTCAATGTCATCTTGGCATCTGCAGGAGCAAACAAGATTGCTGTTATTAAGGCAATCCGCGAATTAGTCCCAACACTCGGCCTTAAAGAGGCAAAAGACTTAGCTGATGGAGCTCCAAAAGAGATCCTAGCTGGAGTTAACAAAAAAACTGCTGACGAAGCAAAAGCTAAGCTTACAGAAGCTGGCGGAACTGTTGAATTAAAGTAATTTAATAAAGACAGTTTAGAGGTAAAACCTCGCCTATTGTGAATAATTTCACAAGAAGCGAGGTTTTATTATGGATTACATTAAGAAGTAAAGAGAGTTTGAGTAGTTTGCGCTGGCAAACCTACTATCATTTAAGCTTTATACCTTTTTGTACCATCATTTGAACAAATAAACTTTTATCCGTCACAG